>JAJPZD010000129.1 GCA_021204605.1 Prevotella sp. | reverse complement strand
CGTGTTCGTATCTCTACGCTGCTTGCCTCCTTGTATATTTTTAAATCCTCTATAATCAATTCTCTAATGCGATAATCTTCAATCCTTTTTAGCGATGTACGACCTCTGTACTGACTGTCTTTTAATAATTTGTCATTAATCCGATATTCCTTTGCTCTTGTTTTTTCACTATTTGAAACCACAAGACCAATATCTAATAAAGGTTGAAGCCATGAACGCAAGTCTGCAGGATCTTTCAAATTGAGATATTCTATTAATTGAGTTCTTGTCACACTTTCATATAAGGTGATTAGGCCCAAACAGATTAGTTGCTTTTGCTTGCATGCATATTTCTGATTAGCGTAGTCCATTACCTTAATCATTTCCTGACTGATGACATTTCTTTCAATGCGTACCTTTACCCAATCTTCGCCTTCCGTGACCTTTGGCACAACTTTGCCATTCGCAAGAAGCGTCTCATACATCATATCATATCCAGAGCCTTCACGCTCCATTAAATGCAACACATAGAAAAGATTTGCCATATGCTCGTTGCGCTTTTTCGTGGTATGTAGAATGTTCTCAACCGTTACACCCAAAGGAAGCCGACCGGGATTTACAAATTCAAGGTAGTCGGGATAAATATTGATGAAAATATCCCCTTTTATAGTGTATTGTCTGTGAACCAAGGCGTTAGCCGCAAGCTCTCGTATAACCTTCTCAGGATATGCTGGAATGTTTCTCCTGAACATACCATCACTGATTTCGGTACTCTCTTTCCATTCAGGAATTGTCTCCCATAATTCAGATATCATTTCAGCAGGATTTTTTGTAAAGTCATCCCAAAGCCATTTGTTCACCTTTTCTCCATATTGATCATATTTTATGCATTGTATAACCGGGGCGTTTGAGATTCGTCCTCTCTGAGGTTGTGTGCCGATAAACAAAACGCCAAGGTTTGTTAGATTGCCATTCTCTGGTTCCGTCAGAAAAAAGTAATCGAGCAATTCTTTCGTATCTTTTTGCTTAACAAATGATGAACTCTGTCAGATGCCTTTATACGTTGAAGTAAGTCGTTCAACTTTTCTTTGTCTGCATCTTGCCAATTATATTTGGTTGGGGTAATTTCCCAACTAATACTGCCTTTATCTTCAATCAATCTTGAAATGTCATTAGGGCCGACAGGAACGCTGCCGTCTCCTATACGGATAAAAAACTTGCCAGACGATGTCGCACTTACAGAATCAGGATTACGTTTCACATGCAACCTAATGTATTGAGCGCCATTATCAGCCTTACAAATTTCCGTGGTTACAGTAACGGATTCGGTCAGACTTCTTATTTTGTTTAAAATAGTGGTGTTCAGCCCTTCGGGTATTGTTTGACCGTCAGGCGGCATATTCTCTTTGTCCTCTATACCGATATCAATTACACCACCTTCTGCATTACTAAAAGCAACACAATCCTTAGCTAATTCTTTGAAATTAGCTGTTTTGCCCAACACAGAGCGAAGGGACTTGCGGTCATATAAACTGTTCTCTTTCATTGTATTGCTCTTATTCTTAAACTAACTTCATAACTAAAATGTTATTTCTGTGTGGCATAAGTTTTAATGAACTCTTTTCTATTCTACGAGACGCAAATTTAATGATTTTCTACCAAAATACAATTGTTTTACAAACTATTTAATATTTTTCCATCAAAATATCAGTAATACCACAACTCAAGAAAAATATCTACACTTCCAAGTCCGGCAGTTTCTCCACTATGTCAACTGTCTGCACTGAGACATTAATAACAGACAGCAGGAGGTCGAGAACGTAGCGGGGTTTGTTGTGTTCTTTTGCCCAGTCGTTGCAGTCGTTCTTGATATTTGACCGTTTGTCAACAGAGACGCAATAACGCTCCACAATCCACTCTATGGCGGACTTCCCATTCACAATATATTCGTATGCTTTCGCAGGAATATTCGTAATCTTAATGTTGCCGTTATAGATAATCGTTGACTTGTCATCCTTACTCTTAAACCTCATTTTATCCGAAATACGGAAATAATTATAAGCCTCCTCGCTATCTCCTTGCGGTGCATTGTCAAGTCCATCTATTGTTATACCAGCGTATTTGGGAACATCCTCATAATTCAGGTGCAAAGCAGCCAACTTCTTGCCATATATGTAGAAATCCATGAAATCATCAACACTGTTCACAATCGGGATACGTGGCAATGATTTTCTCAGATCATTAGCGAATGTCTCTCTGTATTGTGGTGAATGGAGCAGGCCATATACATAATAGAAAATCATTTCCTTTGTGATATTCCTTGTATTATAGCGTTTCCATACTTCCTTTAAAATCCAATCGGAAATACCATCATGCTTGATGAAATTTTCCTCTGAATTAGATTCAAACAAATATCCTTCAACTTCCTTCTTTTCCTCATACCAGTACATCGGGAAACATTGACTTTTTCCAATCAATTCAAGGTCGGGTAGGAAATTGGTTATAATACAGGAAAAGTCTTTCGTAACTCCAATGCCACTTACGCAAATCTGTAAATTGTGGAAGCCAGGATAAGGAATATGCTTTGTCTGTTGATAGGTTCTTTCAATTAAATCTTTTTGATATAAGAACTTTTGCTTATAAAAGGGACGGTATGAAGCATCCAAAATTTTTGTATCATCTAATTGTAAGGGCATATTCTTATCCGCATAGTTTCTGAAAGTGTCTGTCCAAACAATTTTGGTAGGGTCTATTTGTATATGATAATTTTCAATACTGTTTAATTTAATACGTTCTGAATTATAAAAACCAACCATTTTCTTAACCTTGTCAAGAAGTGAAGTTGCAGAAGAATCGTATAAGAAAACATCCTTATTGGTTTTAATTCCATTGGAAAATGAGACGAAAAAACTTTTCTCTTTTGATGAGAATTTCGTAGTGGGTATAAGTGGTATCAAATTGTCAAAAACACCGTTTCTCTGGTTTATCCAATCTGCCTTTGCATTTGGAACAATAGTTTCCCATTCCCATTTTGAAGATGCAATAGAACCAATATCTTTTATTTTCTTCAATTTGTCCTCACGACTTAAATATTCTCCGATATCATTGTAGTAAATCTTTGCTTTCCGCCTTGCAATGGCTGGATTTTTGACTAAGAAAGTTATTGCTATTGGTGTGCGTGAACCAAAACCAAAAACGCCATCGCCCTCTCTACGTCGTAATTCACCGCTTGTTCGGCAATTTCCTCTAAGATTAAGTACATAGATTGACGTAAATTCTTTTTCAAAGCAAATACGCATACCGTCCAATGCGTTACTGTCAATCCATGAGCCATTACTGATGAATGCGACAATGCCACCCTCATCTTTTGGTATTCTGTCAGAAGCCCACCTGAATGCTTTTATATAAGTATCGTAAATGGATCTTTTAGCATTGGCAGTAGAATATTTAGCGTAAGTATTTTTAACTCTCGTATCAAGTATTGGATAAGACATATTTTGCGCCTCGTCATCTGCAAATCTCTGCCCTACTGAGTATGGCGGATTTCCCATAATAACCCTCACGGGAATGGATTTCTGTTTCTCTACCCGTTCCGTATTGTCTTGAAAGAACTCTTTAGGCAAATAAGGCTCATCAGACTCATCAGCATCTCTATTTTGAAACGTATCTGTCAGACAAATCCCTGCGTATGGCAGGTAGTTTTTAAGTTTCATTCTTTCGTGATAAACGCTTTCTATATTCACGTTGGCAATGTAATATGCAAGCAAGACAATCTCATTGCAATGTATCTCGTTAAGATATTTGCGCTCCATATCCCCATCCTTAATCACGCCTTTTAGCTGCATTAACCGAGTGATAAAAGTACCGGTTCCTGTGAATGGGTCAAGGATATGCACATTCTCTTTTGTAAGTGAAGTTTTGAATTCTTTCTTTAACAAATCGTCAACGGAGCGGATAATGAAATCCACACACTCTACCGGTGTATAGACAATTCCTAATTGCTCAACAGTCTTTGGAAATGCGCCCTTGAAAAACTTCTCGTAGAGGTTCTTGATGATAGTCTGCTTGCCCTGCAAGTTGTCGATGTTGCCTACATTCATGCGCACCGAATCATAGAATTTATCAAGAATTTCCGTATCCATCTTGAAGCCCTCATCCTCAAGCACCTTTATCATGCTTTGCATGGAACTGCTTACAACATTTTTCTTAACAAACTGATAATTCTGGAAAAGAGCCTCAAATACTGGCTTGGTGATAAGATGCTGCGCAAGCATCTCAATACATTGATTACTGTCAATAGACGAATTGATTGTCTTTTGCAATTCTGTAACAAAAGAATCGAAATGCTGTCTGACAACATCATCCTCGACAACCAATTTCCCTATGCGCTCAATGAATTTCTGCGCTATCTGTCCTACTTCCTTTGCCCAGTTATCCCAATACAGTTTGTCGCCGACTTTCTCAACTATCTTCGCATAAATGCCGTCCTGCAGTGTGCCGAAACGTAATTCCAATTGTGTCGCCACATCCTGCTCACTGACACCAATAGGACCTTTATCTTCCGGAACATCCCCGTTTTCCGCCATTGCGTAGTGACCATGCGGCACGCCTCCCACAATCAGTTTCGTGGACAGTTTTTTGTTCAGGTTAATCTTGTTGACATGGGCGTTGAAATTCTCGTCGTGTGAACGTAAGGCGTTGAGTATCGACCAGACCACCTTGAAACGCTTATTGTCTTTCATTGCCTTTTCCGGCTCCACATCGCCTAAAAAGACAACTGGAATGATGATATATCCGTATTTCTTTCCCTCGAATGACCTCATCACCCTACCCACCGACTGAACCACCTCAACCTCAGAATTTCGGGGAGAGAGAAACAGCACGGCATCTAATGCAGGCACGTCAACACCCTCTGAAAGACAGCGCACGTTGCACAGTATTCGGCACTCGTTAGGGTCTTCCGTCTCCGCTTTCAGCCATGCTATCTTGTCATTGCGCTCATTGGCATCCATAGAGCCGTCAATATGCTGGGCGGAGATTTTCACCACTTCCTCTGCATCTTCCGCACTAAGATTTTTCCTGTAATCTGAGCATATTTTACCGAAATGCTCGGCTATCTGTGTCGAGGATGCACTCGGGTTTTTCTTCGTGGGTCTGATAGTCTGGCAGAAAGCCACGGCACGTTTCATGATATTCTCATCCTCTTTCTTGACAAATCCGTCATCACCCTGCAACCGTTTTGAGAGACCGTTAATGCAGCCTATCAATTTTGTGGCATCATCAAAATTGAGCTCCATATATTTCTTGTCTTCCGGAGCATCTTTGTATCGCTTTTTCAACTCGTCTTGTATCGACTCTGGAATATTCTCATCGCTTACTGTCAACACAAGTACCTTGTAGTCTGACAGCAATCCTTTTGAAACGGCATCATTGAACGACAAGCGGAAAAACTCCTTGCCGTAAATCGCCTCGTCATCCATGGAGCAAAGCAACAGGTCTTTCTCCTTGGCATTGATTTTGGCTGATTCCCTGTATAGTCTTGGCGTTGCCGTCATATAAAGACGTTTCTTTGCCCGTATGATGTCATTGTCGTGTACCTTGGTGAAATTCGATTCGTCCCTGCCTGGTATCTTAACTCCGGTTGTGCGGTGCGCCTCATCGCAGATACAAAGTGCGGCTGTCAGCTTGGCTGCTTTCAATGCCCTCGACACAGTGTCAATACTCTGGTAGGTTGACATAATGACAGTCCTTGATTTGTCATAACGCGCCTTATAAATCTGCCTTAATATATCTTCCGTATTTGTCGTGGCCGGCACTGCCAAATTAACAGGACTGTCAAGCAGGTTTTCATCCTCCTCATTCATTTTCCGGGTTACGGTTGCATCGGAACATACACAGATAGGACGCAAATTATCTGTCTTGTCTGCCATCCATGCGTTTAAGGTCTGACCCAACAAGGCTATGCTCGGCACAAAGAAAATCACCAAATCGTCCTTCTTCGTTATTTTCTCCATGATTTTCAGCGAGGTGAATGTCTTGCCTGTTCCGCATGCCATAATCAGTTTGCCACGCTCATTCCCCTGCTCTACATAATATTCGTATGCTTTTTTTATTGCCTCTTTCTGATGTTCCCTCGGCTGCTTGCCTGACAGCCTTACTGACTTTCCCTCCTCATCGCCATGTGCTAATTTATACCAGTCAACTGGCGACTCTTCCAAATCAAACAGGTTGATACGGTTGAATTTAACGCCAAGTCCTTTCGTGGCTTCCTCTGCATTTATACCCCATTTAGTCCTCGTTGTCGAAACCCATACAAGCTGACTGAAACCAATCTTTTTGGATTTCTCATCAACTCTGAATTTCCTACTCGCATTGGCCAAAAAACTATCTACATCGCCCTTGTCAAAATGTGCGTTTTCAGCATAACATTTGCATTGTATCGCCCAATACTCACCTAAATCGGTCTTTGCCACTAAGTCTATACCAAGGTCTTTACTGCCCAAATCTCTCTTGCCTGGAAAATCTGACCATAACCACACTTGCTCCAAATTCTCATATCGTGGATCCGTCAAAAACCATTTCCGCATAAGTCGCTCAAATTCAGTGCCTTTCTCTTTCTCAGATGTCGCTTTCGCCCGTATCTCCGCCAATACTTCATTTATGCCGTATTTATCCATATCGCTTGTATTAATAGGATACAACATTGATATGGTTGTTTACGACTTAACAAGAGATTTTTGTTCTTAACTGTAATTCTTGTTTGTTTACAAAAATGGCAGTTTTTCGATTTCGTGTCATTGAACTTGCCCTATAAACGATATAATCTATGCCTTTTTTTGCAGATTTTGTCAAAAAATTATCTGATGAGAAAAAAGAAATAAAAAAACGTAAAAAATGGAAGAAATAAAGAATAAATTTTTATATTTGCAATAAGAAATATTATTTCAAATCATTTCAAATACTACCTTAATCCTATTAATTAAACAGTGCTAGTGTTTTATTTTTTGCAGTTATGATTGAGAATGTGCATTACTCCCATCTCTTAATATTTACTAAAAAAGGCAACCACGCTGTGTGCGAGATTTTCTCCCTACAAAAAAGTTAGTATCTTTGCACAAAATTAACAACTAAAAAATAACAATTATGGCAAGACCGATAGAGGAAACTCCTATGATAATAGGCGAGGAAGCCGAGCGCTTTATGGAGGAGATAAAACATCCCATGCCCGAAGATCCAAAGGAAATTGAGCGTGGGAGGGAGATTTACGAGTATTTTAAGGCGAAGGGGTCTTTTAATAATTTACGATAATGATCTTTGGCGAATATGATTTGATACCGTTGAGTACGGACACGGAAATAAAGCCGCTCAAGTGTACGGATAATGATCTGAACGATTTCTTGCAGGTTGATGCAAAGAAATATTTTGAGGAACTTTTGGCTGTTACGTATCTGCTTGAGGACACATCGCATGACAAGACAGTAGCATATTTTAATCTGCTGACTGACATGATGATTTCCAACCCCGATGACCGTTCTGAATGGAACAGACTTAACAGATCTATCCACAACTCTAAACGCAGAAGCCATTATCCCGCAGTCAAGATAGGTAGGTTGGCGGTGTCCGAGGAGTATATTGGAAAAGGTATTGGAAGAGACATTCTCCGCCTTATTAAGTTTATGCTCACGCATGAGAATATTGTTGGTTGCCGTTTTCTGACAGTGGATGCTTACAAGAACGCCGTGGGATTCTATGAAAAGTTGGGATTCCGCATCTTTTCAGTGAAAGAGGACAGCCCCACGTGTCCGATGTACTACGATTTGAAACGAGGCTTGACAGAGGAACAATAATATAACAGAAAAAACAAAAACAGACAATTACGACAAGACCGATAGAATAAACTTCTATAATAGAAACATCCGCAGATGTAAAGAATAATACTCAACACCTGCGGATTTTATTTTCTCTCAACGTGAAATAAATCTTTCACGTCGGGAAAAGTCTTGTCAACCAGCTACTGCTACTGTCAGTCCTGCCATTACGATACTTACCATAGACATCAACTTGATAAGGATGTTGAGCGAAGGACCTGATGTATCTTTGAACGGGTCACCAACGGTATCACCGACAATAGAAGCCTTGTGACTGGAAGAACCCTTACCTCCAAAGCTGCCTTCCTCAATCATTTTCTTAGCATTATCCCATGCACCACCTGAGTTGGCCATGAACACTGCCAACGTGAAGCCTGTTGACATACCGCCTACCAACAGTCCGAGAACGCCTGCCACTCCAAGAACACAACCAACGATAATAGGTATTACGATGGCAAGAAGTGATGGGAATACCATCTCACGCAAAGCGGAACGGGTGGAAATCTCTATACACCTGCTGTAATCTGGCACTGCCTTTCCTTGCAGAATACCCTTTATCTCACGGAACTGGCGGCGAACCTCCTCAACCATTGAGCCAGCGGCACGACCGACAGCACCCATTGTGATACCACTGAACATAAAGGCTGCCATAGCTCCGATGAATACTCCGATGATTACCTTCGGATTCATAAGCGTTACCTGGAAATAGTTGATCATGTCAAGCAACTGTGCTTTCGCCGGGTCAAATACATTGCCTAACTTGTCAAGGAACACCGAACCTTCGTTAGTTGCCCTTATCATGTTGATCTTCACCTCCTCAACGTAGGATGCCAACAGCGCCAATGCTGTAAGTGCGGCACTGCCGATAGCAAAGCCCTTACCTGTTGCGGCAGTGGTGTTGCCAAGGGCATCAAGGGCATCTGTACGCTGGCGTACTTCCTCACCCAACTGGCTCATCTCTGCGTTACCTCCTGCATTGTCGGCAATAGGTCCGTATGCATCGGTTGCAAGTGTGATACCAAGTGTGGAAAGCATACCCACTGCGGCGATACCAATACCGTAAAGGCCTTTTGAGATACTCTCTGAACTCATTGACATGTCAAAGCCATTTGCACAAAGATAACTCATGATTATCGCAACGGAAATGGTTACTACAGGTATCATCGTGGAAATCATTCCTGTTCCGATACCTTTAATAATAACTGTCGCTGAACCTGTCTGCGCTGCGGCGGCAATTTGCTGCGTCGGCTTGTAACTCTGACTGGTGTAATACTCTGTCGCAAATCCGATGATTACACCAGCGGCAAGTCCACAGACAACAGAGAAAGAAACACCCAACCAGTTTTCTATGTTCAGACAACTCAATATGATGAAAGCAGCGACTGCAATGAGAATTGCAGCGACATTTGTTCCAAGATTAAGTGAATGGAGCAAATCTTTCATTGTTGCTCCCTCTTTGGTGCGTACCATAAAGATACCTGCCAACGAAAGGAAGATACCTACAGCGGCTATAAGCATTGGGGCTATGACAGCTTTCAACTGCATGTCTCCGTTGAGTGCAAATGCCGTAGCTCCAAGGGCGGCAGTACTAAGAATACTTCCGCAATAGCTCTCATACAAGTCTGCTCCCATACCGGCAACGTCTCCTACATTGTCACCGACATTGTCGGCAATGGTTGCCGGGTTGCGCGGGTCATCCTCCGGGATGTCTGCCTCTACCTTACCCACAAGGTCTGCACCCACATCGGCTGCTTTCGTGTATATACCGCCACCGACACGGGCAAACAACGCCTGTGTGGATGCTCCCATACCGAAGGTAAGCATTGTTGTGGTAATCGTAACGAGTGCCATGTGGTTGCCATGATAGAAAATGTTCAGCAACACAAACCAGATAGCAATGTCAAGCAATCCCAATCCGACTACTACTAATCCCATTACTGCACCGCTTCTGAATGCAACACGCAAGCCTCTGTTAAGACTCTTGCTCACGGCATTCGCTGTACGCGCGGAAGCGTATGTCGCCGTCTTCATACCGAAGAAGCCGCACAGTCCAGAGAAGAAACCGCCAGTGAGGAACGCAAACGGTACCCAGGGGTTCTGGACATGTAGGACGTAAGACATGAAACAGAAAATGATACAAAGGACGATGAAAATGACGATTACAACCTTGTATTGCTGTTTCAAATACGCCATTGCACCTACTCGGATGTATCCTGCAATCTCTCTCATCCGTTTGTTACCCTCGTCCTCCTTCATCATAAACTTGAAGAAGTACAACGCCATTGCCAATGCGCAAATCGACGCAAACGGTACTAACCAAAAAACAACTGGAATGTTCATGATCTTAAATTTTAATGTTAATGTATCTGTTTATCACTGTTTTCAAAATCTGAATGATACTTGTACGTCTGCCATACTGTAATTATGACTGTTCAGGGTTCTGTCGTTCACGAGTGCATACTCCGCACTTACCTGGAGGTATTTCACGAAAACATAGTCAGCACCCAACTCGTAATAGGTCTTCGCCTGGTCCCATTTGGCATCCTGGCGATATAGGTCATAGCGTGCCTTGACATGCAACTTGTTCTTTATCACAGGGGCTATCACCAACGCATATACTCCGTCGGCCTTGTCGCCCTTGCTGTAATCAATCTCATCGGCACTCAAGTCGCTTTTCTCATTATATACTGTCTTGAATCCATATCCTGTGGAATGGATATACTCTGAACGGAATGTCCAGTCGTTCACAACGTACTCCCCACTGAAAGCATAGCGGCGTTTCGATAGTTTCTTCACGCCATTCTCTCCATCGCGTGCGTATGAGCCTGTCCAACCGAACACGCCTAAGCGCAAACCGCTCACTGGCATCACCCACACGCCTCCTATCACGTCCTTCTGGTTGTCAACGTCCTTGGTGTTGATACCCTGACCGTTATATACTCCCACTTGATAATGCAGAAGATTTCTGCCTGATGAATTTGGCAGGAAGTCGCCCTGAACCTGTATTCCGATGTCTCTGCCATTTGATGGGTGCTCGCCTACCCTGTCACTAAGACCGGAAAGTGCCGATACCACCTGACCATAACTCATAAATCCCTGGTCTATCGGGTTCATGGGGTTCTCAAAAGTGAACGGACGCTTGAACTGCCCCACCTTGATTTTCACAAAGTCGTATTTCTGCCACTCAACAAACACATCCACAAGTCGTGGACTGCTTCCAAGTGTCGATGTATTCCCGTTAATCTGTCCTTGTAGCTTATAATAGAAGTCTTTGAGTATCGTACCATCCACTGCCACACGCACCATCCTCACATTGAAAGAGTTGCTTTCCGCATCCTCCTGCCCACTGTACTGGTATTGCAGCAACGCATAACCACTGAACTTAGGAGTGCTGAACACAGATTTACTTTCCTGCGCCTTAATGGGCGTAAGACAAGCAAACACTGCAAATAATATCAAAAACAACTTTTTCACCTTATATATTTTATTCCTTATACCTATTTATAAAATGTCTCTATTCCCGCCGTTCCAACAGCACCACATTCTCCACGTGTGGGGTATGCGGAAACATGTCAACGGGCTGAACGGCAACAACCTTATAATCATTATCCATAATTGAGAGGTCTCTTGCCTGTGTAGCGGGATTGCAACTGACATACACAATGTGCGGCGAACCTGTACGGAGTATCGTCTGCACCACATCGGGATGCATTCCTGCTCTTGGAGGGTCGGTGATTATAACGTCAGGCTTTCCATGCTCATCTATAAAGTCATCAGTAAGAATATCCTTCATATCACCGGCATAGAACAGCGTGTTGCCAATACCATTTATCTCTGAGTTCACTTTCGCATCCTCTATCGCTTCGGGAACATACTCAATGCCTACAACCTGTACGGCATAACGTGAAACGAAGTTCGCAATTGTCCCAGTTCCCGTGTAAAGGTCATAAACGAGTTCACTGCCGGTAAGTCCTGCGAAGTCACGCACTACGGAAT
>JAJPZD010000216.1 GCA_021204605.1 Prevotella sp. | reverse complement strand
ATGGCACTGACAGGGAATACGACCTCGGACTGAACCGCACGAACCTCAGTATTTCCCTTGAGCATAATGTTCACCTTAGTTGGATGGACGTATCAGCAGGTTTTGTGGCGGTGAAAAACACATGGAATGAGATGCCGATGAAAATATATCCAGGTATTGACGTGGGTATCTCCCCTATCAACTGCCTTCGTATCTTCGCATCCTACAATTCATCCCTCCGTATGCCGACATTCACGGAACTATACTACTCTGTTGACGGTCACAAAGCAGACAAACACCTCAAACCAGAGGAAATGTCAGCTTTCGAACTCGGAATACGATACACATCCAACGCCATCAAAGCACAACTCTCGCTTTACCGCCATGCAGGGAAAAACATGATTGACTGGATTATGGACTCATCTCTCGGCACAGAAGCCGTATGGGAATCAGTCAACCATGCCCGCATCACGTCTTACGGTGCGGAGGCATCAGTAAACATCGACTTCAACCAGCTAATTCCTGCGCAAAAGGTAGTAAGGAATTTCGACATCGCATACTCGTATATCAACCAGAACCAGAAACGGGAGCCTAACATACAATCGCTATACGCTTTGGAATACCTGCGTCATAAGTTCACGGCAGCACTGCAACTGCAAATCATACGCAACCTTAATCTGAACATCAACTGCCGTTACCAGCAACGCATCGGCTCCTACTCAGACATCAACGGTGTAAGTCATGATTACAAGCCATATTTCATCACCGATGCCCGACTGTCATGGGATAAGTCATCGTATAACATCTATGTAGAAGCCAACAACCTATTCAACAAGAAATATTTCGACTACGGTAACGTACCCCAGCCGGGAACATGGCTTACCGTAGGCGCAAGATACAGAATAAAACTGTAGCCATCCATGTTTGACCAATTCAGTTGTCCGGAAATTCCAGACAACTGAATTTTAAGGGGAACAGTAACAAAAACTATTTCGCATTTATTGTTTTTATCAGACACCGATAGTACTAAATATTATCAAGAAAAATATCAAAATCTATAATATATGCGAGATATTATTAGTTTTATTTGTTTTGCATTTTGTCGATCTCTCTTAACACGTTTACTGCTTCACCAACCGTCTTGACATCCATTATAATCATAATGCGCTTACCAGATATTTCCTTCAGGTTGCACCGCCGAGGATTGTTGCCGATATAACTGATTACGTTGTCAAATGCCTTGCTCTTGTAATATGCGCTGTTGGGGTTGCTGACAAACTGCATACGCAACTGCCCCTGTCGCATTATTATCTTCTCACAACCAAGGCGCTTGCCTATTCTGCGCAGTGGCACTAACTGCATCAGTTCTTCTCCCTCATGGGGTATCTCACCGAAACGGTCTATCAAATTCAGGCGGTATTTCTCAAGTTCAGCATCACTCTTGATGGAGTTCAATTCCCTGTACAGCAACATCCTCTCACTACTGTTCGGTACATATAAATCTGGAAAATACATCTCAAGGTCGCTCTCTATGGCACAGTCCTCCACAAAGTCATCACCCGTGAAATTGTTACGTTCAGCCATTTCCTCCTTGTACATATCGCTGAACTCATCGTTTTTCAGTTCTATGACGGCCTGATTCAATATCTTCTGATATGTCTCATATCCCAAGTCCTCCATGAAACCGCTCTGTTCCGCTCCAAGCAGGTTGCCCGCTCCCCTGATGTCAAGGTCTTGCATGGAGAGGTTGAAACCGCAACCAAGCTCGGAGAATGTCTCCAACGCCTCCAACCTGCGCCTGGCATCTTGCGTCACTACTGATAGTGGTGGGGCAAGCAGATAACAGAATGCCTTGCGATTGCCTCGCCCTACCCTGCCCCTCATCTGGTGCAGGTCTGACAGTCCGAAACGGTGTGCATCGTTGATTATTATGGTGTTGGCATTAGTGATGTCCAAACCGTTCTCGATAATAGCTGTTGACAACAGTACATCGTAGTCGTAATTGATGAACCCCATCACGATTTTCTCCAAACTCTCTGGTGGCATTTGCCCGTGGCCTATCGCAACTCGTGCATCGGGTACGTACTTGCGGATTAACCCAGCCAGCTCCGGCAGATTACTGATACGGTTGTTCACAAAAAACACCTGTCCGTTGCGGCTCATCTCAAAGTTGATAGCATCGGCAATAACATCCTTGTCAAAGGTGTGAATTTCGGTGTTTATCGGATAACGGTTGGGAGGAGGTGTCTGCATTACACTCATGTCCCTCGCCCCCATCAACGAGAACTGTAACGTGCGTGGTATAGGGGTGGCTGACATTGTCAGGGTGTCAACATTGGTCTTCATCCTCCGCAACTTCTCTTTCGTTGACACTCCGAATTTCTGCTCCTCATCGATAATTAGCAGTCCTAAGTCCTTGAACTTCACTGCCTTGCCAATCAGTTTGTGTGTTCCTACAATGATGTCTATCTTTCCGCTCGCAAGATCGGCAAGCACTTCCTTTGTCTTTTTGTCGCTTCTTGCCCTCGACAGGTATTCCACCCTGACGGGAAAGTCTTTCAACCTCTTAGAGAATGTCTGGTAATGCTGGTATGCCAACACGGTGGTCGGAACGAGGATTGCCACTTGCTTCGAGTCGCACGCTGCCTTGAACGCTGCCCTGATTGCCACCTCTGTCTTGCCGAAGCCAACATCACCGCAAATAAGCCTGTCCATCGGCCTCTGGCTCTCCATATCTGCCTTTACCTCACTCGTGGCCTTCACCTGGTCGGGGGTGTCCTCGTATATAAAACTTGCCTCCAACTCGTGCTGCATGAATGTGTCGCCACTGAACGCATAGCCTTGCTCATGTCTGCGGGC
>JAJPZD010000113.1 GCA_021204605.1 Prevotella sp. | reverse complement strand
GTGAAGTTGAGGCGAGAATTTTATTCTGTGAAATGTGTTTCGATTTTCAGGATGACAAAGATGGCGAGATAGGTTGTTATTCTGGCATTAATGCTACACTTAGTGATATTTATGACCGCAGGATGGAGTTCACGAGAGTGAAGCGTGAGTTTATTCAAGGCGTCCATGCGTTGCAGAGAGCCGGTCTTGGGGAGTTGCGTAAAGATGTAATAGTGATTACGGACAAGGGATTGGAGTTGATGTATGAGGAGAATGCGTCTGTATATATTAAAAACAGGAGCGGATTGGACAGGTTTACATTTGTTCAGGAGATACACCAGATAGTCAAGGATCTTCCTGGATCGCCAAGCCGGTCGGACATAATCGGTTTGCGAAAAGATGTGATAAAGATAGAGGAGAAAAACGATCAGTTGGAATTTATTGATGAACTCAGTTCAAATGTGGATGATGTTTACGACCGCACTATATTCTACCTGATATGTTACGAGCTTATTAATTCAGAAGAATACTGGCTTCGTCAGCTTACAGACATATCGGAGAAAAAGGATGAGATGGTTTTGAGAAGGCAGTTCAAGAGTTGTTCTCATGAGTTGCAGAGGACAGGATTAGTTGAATTGTCAACGAAAGGCGGTCTTTTTGACAATACTTCTCTTGTACTTACCGATAAGGGTAAAAAACTCTATCTTGAGGAGGATGTTGACTTGTTTGAGACTGTGGTAACGGATAAGAACATAATAACCTGCGACAAGATTACGGAGAAGAAGCTGTTTTTCGGGGATGAATTGGAACGGCAGCTCAACACGTTGAAATTCAGTCTGACGCAGGGCAACTATGAGGCATTGCGTGAGCGGTTGGAGAAGGAAAAGCTTCCCAAAGGGATTGCTGTGCTGTTGTATGGTTATCCTGGAACTGGTAAAACGGAGAGTGTAAAGCAACTTGCACGCATGACGGGCCGGTCAATCATGCACGTGGATATTTCTGCCACCAAGACTTGCTGGTTTGGTGAGAGTGAGAAACTTATCAAGAAGGTGTTTGATAACTATCGCACCGCCTGTGAGAGGAGCAAGATAACGCCTATACTGTTGTTCAACGAGGCTGACGGAATATTTGCAAAACGCAAAGATACTAACTTCAGCAGTGTGTCGCAGACGGAGAATGCCATTCAGAACATTATCCTTGAGGAAATGGAGAATTTAGATGGCATACTTATTGCTACTACCAACCTTGCCGACAATTTGGATAAAGCATTTGAGCGCAGGTTCTTGTTCAAGATAAAATTTGATAAGCCTACTGTTGAGGCTAAGAAGAATATCTGGCTCTCGAAACTGCCGACATTGGATGATAACACTGCTGACAAGTTGGCGACGATGTTTGATTTCAGTGGCGGTGAGATTGACAACATTAGTCGCAAGGTCGTAATGGAGGAGCTGATAAAAGGCGAGAAAATCTCCAACGACACACTGATTACACTTTGCAAGGAAGAGAAGATGGGTCCAAATGGTAATCGCAAAATCGGATATTGTTGAGATTATGCCTAAATTGTACATTTAAGTTCCTTTACTGACAAATTTTTAAACAAAATTAAAGTCAAGATTAACGCAGGACCAAGAGGAGAACTTAATTTCTCTATTCTTGCTATCGATTTTTTTAAATATTTTTCGTAATGTTTCACTTGATATTTGACTCTATGCTTACCGCGATGAAGTCTTGGCAACGTAAACTGAATTACGTCGCGCGTGGTTTCTTTTTTAGCAATATACAACATTTTTTTACATTGTTCCTCGTTTACATTCCGAACAATGTGGTGACACAATTGGCAATATAGCTTACCGAATTTTTCCTTACAAATGGCTTAAACGGCTGTGTTACAGCGAGTTAAGACTGTTTTTGTAGCGGGAGTGGGGCTTGAACCCACGACCTCCGGATTATGAATCCGACGCTCTAACCAGCTGAGCTATCCCGCCTTAACATTACTAGTGGGTGCAAAGGTATAGTAAAATCTTTAAATTGCAAAAAATATCTCTATTTTTTCGTTTTGTTGCATAAAAATGTTATTTTTGTAAGCTGAAAAAACATACGTCTCAAAGTTATGGAAAACAACAAGATTTGTATAGAACGAGAGCTGAAATCAAAGTCATCCAATCTGATATGGTCTTTGTTGAGCACCCCCGAAGGTTTGGGCAAATGGTTTGCTGATGATGTAAAGTTGAAGAACGGGGTTTTCACCTTTACGTGGGGGAAAGTCTGGAGTAATCATGAGATAAGGTCAGCAAAGATACTTGAGAAAGTGCAGTGCGACCATATCCGCCTGCGTTGGACGGATGATGGTTATGAGGATATGTATTTTGAGATGAGAATGGAGAAAGTGGATATCACAGGCGACTATATCCTAATTGTAACTGATTTCGCCATCGATGGCGATACAGAAACGCTTAAGGACATCTGGGAGGCCAATTTCAAGGTGTTGCGACGGTCAACAGGAATATGATGCGAAGCACAGCTTCGTAAGTTAAAAGTTCATTTTTGCTTGGCACTTTGCGGGTGTCTTTGTCTTGGTGTAGGGACATAATTTATTGCAGTTTGAGATATTAAGAATAAATTAGGATGGGTTTAAGGTTCTGAAGTATGTGTCAAATTAAGTCCATAGATTTAAAAAAGCGAAAAGATTAAAGTTTCTTATAATTTTGTGCTAATTTTGCAGTCCTAATAGAACTACGGAAACTGCGAAAATAAATGTTTCGGATAAAGAAATTAGATAAGTTCATAGCTAAACAGTTCGGACTGCTCTTTGTCGGAACATTCTTTATATGCCAGTTTGTATTGATGATGCAGTTTTTGTGGCG
>JAJPZD010000121.1 GCA_021204605.1 Prevotella sp. | reverse complement strand
CTCATTGATAATCAATAGTGCCATCTACATGGCACAAAAAAGTGATGAAGTCAGGTTTTATCTTTAATGTGCCAAATTAGACGAATTTTCCCCGAATTACCACGAATTTGACCGAATTAGGCACGATTTGACAAAATTAGCCCCGAATTGGTGAGATTTGAACCAATTCGGGGCTTTTTGACTTTTATTGTATAACGCACTTCACCGTATGCTTACATTTATTCTGTACGCACGCCTCAACAAGGCGTATGTTTGCATGAATTATTGCCAGACACATTGGCGAAGAAAAAGAGAAACACGCTTACTAACAATTTGCGAAACTTGAGTTATTAACAAAGTAAGTTTTACCTATAAAAATAAATCTAAAAAACCGGTCTTTTACTTTTGTCCATATTCATTGCAATATCTAATATCCACATTCCTCCTTTATCCTTGCCTTCATGTTTCAAAATTCCCATTTTCTTCATTCTGGAAATATCACGTTCGACTGTTCGCTGGCTCACCGACAATATCTCCGACATTTGTCGTCCACTGATTGTCGGAGACTCTCTCACAATATTCAGTATAATTAACTGACGTTCTGTTAGTTTTATCTCCGACATTATCTCCGACATCAGATATGTCGGAAACAGCAAAAATAATGGTCTCAAACTGTGTAAATGTTGATTTGAATATAGGTTTCAATTCGTCCTTATACCCTTCAAGTGCTTGGGTCTCGTTACAAATCCGAGTAAGTCCACTTCCCCGTTTCTCCATATAGTCAAGTTGAGCCATTACATTGGCTAATATTGGATTACGTCTTTCAGAGGATACATCTGCAATGTCTAAGTCTTGTATCAACATTCATTATACATTCCTCCTGGAGAAATAACAGAAAGACGATCATCATAAATATCAAGATGCACCTCACCACCCATCACAGTATAGTCTCGGTGGATAAGATGATTGACAATAGTCTCAAGAACAGCACACTCTGCATACTCCGATTTATTCTTTCGTCCATTAGGTAATTTTTTCCATCCTTTTTTTGTATTCGACTTCACAAAGTTCATTGCTTCACGAAACAACATTAACACATTTCCTGTAAACTCAGCATCATTAAGCGCATCCCTTTTTGTCTTTCCATCCCATCTTGTACAGTAGAGACGTGATTGCCACAACGGACAATCATCTGCAAACAACGCACCAGCATGAGTGAGACATCCTCTGTCATTGACAAGTCCAAAAGACAAAAGATATTTTTGATTCCATTCTTGATGTGTGCGTTTTTTAAACGTATTTGCCAATATTGTAAAAGAATAATCCCCAGCCTTATATTCTGTATGGAGAGAATCAAAAGTCTTATTAGCACCTTTCAATACTAATCGTACCATTTGTTCTGCTGTTGCAGGTAAACTCTCATCTCCATTGCGAATGAAAGCTATACGCTGACTGTCGCCAACATAATAGTATGGCGTATAATTACCTGCACAAACTTTCAATTGTAATACTTCAAAACAGCCTTCTCTATGAGGAATCAATTCCATTTCTGGTAAAGGATCCAAGTAATCACGAATCTTATTGCTGATAACCTCGCAAATATGCTGTACATTCTCAATGCCTCTAATTATACCATCATTATCTATACCAAAGAAAAGCGAACCACCAAAACAATTGGCAAAAGCACTTACGCTTTTCAATCAACTCTTAGGTCTCTTTTCTTCAAGCAACAATTTAAAATCGTATGCAGTGCATTCTGCTATCAGAGTTTCTAATTCCATTTTTATAATGATGGTATGATTAATAATAATATTTCGTTTATTATTTTACAAAAATACAAATAATTAACGAAAAGACGACATGTATTTTTCCTTTTCTCAGTTTTTATCTAATTTTGAACTCGATTTCACAAGGATAGATGTTAATATCTTATCGGAGTGTAAAGATAAATAGTATTTATTCCAGTTTATCAGCCATGAGAAACCGCCTGAGATGAATGTGGGTTATTCCGTTGTCATCGTTTTGGGTCAACAATGGGGTCATGGAGATAACATATTTTGGATAATTGTCGTTGATGGCTCTTAGGTTGCCGAACTCCCTTTGTCTTGTCGCCTCATCAGCAATGAGGTATGAAACCTGGACATAGAGCCATTTTGTGCCGGCTTTCTTAGTACATACGAAGTCAATCTCGCCGACCTGCAACTGTCCTACTGTCACCTCATAGCCCATTTGCTTCAGGTGCTGATAGACGATATTCTCAATTACCTTTTCTATGTCACCTTCCCTTGTTCCACTGACAAGAGCATTGCGGATGCCATTATCCTCAAAATAGAACTTGTCATTACTCTCAAATAGTCGTTTGCCCTGAATGTCATATCTGTTCACTTTGTGGATGATATAGGCATCCTCAAGGTATTTAGTGTAATCAATTATTGTGCCGGGAGCTATATTGGCACCTTGAGACCTCATGTATTTGGAGATGCTCGTGGCAGAGATCAATTTTCCAACATTGTCAGCGAGGAAATATACGAGGTTCTCAAGAAAGGGCACATTCCTGATCTTGTTCCTTAGAATAACATCCTTCAACAAAACCGTGTTATACACATCTTTTTGATATTCCACAGCTTCATCCTCATCCAATCCCACTCTTAGCAGACCAGGCAGACCACCGAACTGTATGTACTTTGCCAACGAGTCATCACTGTCTTGAAGATTATGAAACTGCAAGAACTCCTTATAGCTAAGAGATTGTATATAAATCTCCTTGTATCTGCCACCTATAATACTACTGAGTTCCCTGCTCAACATTGTGGCGTTGCTTCCTGTTACAATCACCTCAGCATCAGGCTCGGTGCGATAACTTCTAATGGTGCGCTCAAAACTCTCTATTTCCTGAATTTCATCAACAAGAATATAGTTCGTCTTGCCATGGCGGTAGTGTTCGTCAATATATGCGTTCAGGTCTGTGTATGTCTTCATGAAATCAAAATCTTTTTTCTCCTTGTCGATGTATATAATGTTGTTATTGAATTCTTTTGCTTTAATTTCACTAACCATTTTCAACAAAAAACTCTTGCCGATACGTCGCTGTCCCGTCAGAACGATAATGATGTCCTTACCGAGATATTTCTCTATCCTGTCCAAATAAGACTGCCTGACTATAATCTTCATATCATTTATATTTGATAATTTGTGCAAAATTAGTAATTTTATCAAATATAACTGATAAAAATCGGATTTTTCTTGTTTTTATAAGATATGGATTACAAAAATATGGCACAACAATAATCTGAAACAGTTGTCGTGCCATATCTAATTTTTATGAAATATATATCAGTACGCCTGTTCGTGAACACCATGGACGGCTCTGCCGCTCGGATCGTTCATGTTCTTGAACGCCTTATCCCACGCAAGAGCCTCGGCGGTGCTGCACGCCACGCTCGGCACGCTCGGTACGCTGCGGGCTGCACTGTCGCTGGGGAAGTGCTCGGCGAATATCGAACGGTAATAATACTCTTCCTTATTGCGGGGCGGGTTGATTGGAAAACGCTTAGCCGCATTCTCCATCTGCTCATCGCTCACCTGATCCGTAGTTATCTTCTTGAGAGTATCAATCCACGAGTAGCCCACACCATCAGAGAACTGCTCCTTCTGTCGCCAGGCCACCTCTGCTGGGAGCATATCGGCAAATGCCTCACGCACAATCTTCTTCTCCATAGTAGAACCCGGACACATCTTAGCCTTCGGGTCAGTACGCATGGCGACATCAAGAAATTCCTTGTCTAAGAAAGGCACACGCCCCTCGACACCCCAGGCAGCAAGGCTCTTGTTGGCACGGAGGCAGTCGTACATATACAGTTTTGAGAGTTTTCTCACCGTCTCCTCGTGGAACGCCTTGGCGTCGGGTGCCTTGTGAAAATACAGATAACCGCCGAAAATCTCGTCAGCACCCTCACCGGAAAGCACCATCTTGATACCCATCGACTTGATGACACGGGCAAGGAGGTACATCGGTGTTGACGCGCGTACTGTGGTGACATCGTAAGTCTCAATGAAATAAATCACGTCGCGGATAGCATCAAGACCCTCCTGAATGGTATAGTTGATCTCATGGTGGACTGTTCCGATATGGTCTGCCACCATCCTCGCCTTCGCCAAGTCAGGCGCGCCCTTCAGTCCCACCGCAAAAGAGTGGAGACGGGGCCACCAAGCCACCGACTTACTGTCCTCCTCTATTCTGTGAGGGGCGAATTTCATGGCGATTGCACTGATGACCGACGAGTCGAGACCGCCGCTAAGCAATACGCCGTAAGGCACATCACTCATCAACTGGCGCTTCACGGCAGCCTCAAGAGAATCGTGAATTGCCTGTACAGAGGCATCATTATTCTTCACGTTGTCATACTGAAACCAGTCGCGCGTGTAGTAACGCTTCATCTCTCCCTCTCTACTGGAATAGTAATATCCCGGCAGGAACGGCTCATACCTGTCGCAGTTGCCCTCAAGTGCCTTCAGTTCGCTTGCAACATAGATTTTCCCATCGGCATCATAACCGATGTAGAGAGGTATCACACCGATAGGGTCTCGGGCGATGAGAAACTCATCCTTGTCGGCATCATAAAGGGCGAAAGCAAAAATACCGCTTAAATCCTCAAGGAAGTTGATTCCCTTGTCACGGTAAAGCGCAAGGATAACCTCACAGTCGCTTCCCGTCTGGAAATGGTAGGTATCCTTGTACTTGTTCCTGATATCCTTATGATTGTAAATCTCGCCGTTCACAGCAAGGATCTGCTTCTTGTCAGGACTGAACAGCGGTTGTTTTCCCGACTCAGGGTCAACGATAGAAAGACGCTCGTGGGCCATTATCGCAGAGCCGCCGCAGTAGATACCGCTCCAGTCAGGACCTCTATGGCGGATCTTCTGGCTCATCCGCAAAGCCTTTTGTCTCAATTCAGGAGTCTGCTCCTGGATGTTGAAAATAGAAACTATACCACACATATCTTGTTTTCTTTATTGATTGCTTTTTTTGTATTTTGTTTCTCTATTGATTGTTAATGTTACATCAGAAGAGAATTGAAAACAGGGATAACCCTGATTTCAACTCTCTTCTGTAATTTTTTAGTTATACGCCGACTCACCATGTTCGTAGATGTCAAGGCCTTCTTCCTCAACTCGCTTGTCAACCCTCATGCCGATCAGTTTGTCAACAATCTTGAAAAGAACGAAAGTAACCACGACACTATATACTATTGATATGACAGTAGCGAATATCTGTACCCATAATTGGTGCCAGTCGCCATAGAGTGCTCCCTGCTCACCACCTACGCCGGTAATAAACTGTGTAGCGAAGACACCAGTGAGTATAGAACCGATGATACCGCCTACACCGTGAACGCCGAAAGCGTCAAGAGCGTCATCGTATTTGAACTTCCTCTTTACAACGGCCACCATGAAGAAGCAGACACACGGCGTGATGATACCGATGCAGAACGCACCGAGAAGGTCAACAGTACCGGCGGCAGGGGTGATAGCCACAAGTCCTGCAACGGCTCCCGTACAAGCACCGACGGTAGTTGGTTTCTTGTTGCATATCCAGTCTATCGTCATCCACGTTACGGCTGCCGTCGCCGTTGCGATATGTGTCACGAGGAAGGCGTTGGCGGCAAGGCCATCGGCAGCAAGACCACTGCCGGCGTTGAAACCGAACCAGCCGAGCCACAGGAGCGACGTGCCGAGGAACACGAAAGGAATGTTGTGGGGTGTTATCACGTGCCCCACACGGTATGTCTCGCGCTTGCCGATGAGCAGAGCCATGACAAACGCTGAGATACCCGCATTGATATGCACTACGGTACCGCCTGCAAAGTCGATGGCTCCCATCTCCTGCAGGAAACCGCCGCCCCATACCCAGTGGGCCATCGGGAAATATGCTATGATGACCCACAGAATGATGAACACCATGTAGCCCTTGAACTTGATCCTCTCTGCGAAAGCGCCGAGGATAAGGGCAGGTGTGATAAGTGCGAACATACACTGGAACATCGCGAAGGTTATTTCCGGAATACCTGTCTCAATATATGTATCTAATCTAATACCATGAAGAAAAGCCTTGCCGAAACCGCCCATTATGCAGGCAAGCGGGTTACCGCTGTCCTTGAAACTCGTGTCGAATGCCCACGAGTAACCTATTGCCACCCACAAGATACTGACAACACCCACGATAAGCAATGTCTGCATTATCACGCTGAGCATATTCTTCTGGCGCACCAAACCGCCATAGAACAGTGCGATACCTGGTATGGACATCAGTAAAACGAGGATAGTAGCCACTATCATCCACGCCGTATTGCCCGTATCGAGGGTTGCGACACTCTCAGCCGCTCCCGCAGCAAACGACCCAGTGCAAAATAGGCAAGCGAGCAGTAGGAGCAACACCTTTCTCGCTCTCTTAATATATCTATATATATAATGTATCATGATTCTTTTTACCTTTAAAATGATTTCTACTATGTGTTCTAACTCCCCAAAAACTCGCTATTCTTCTTGTTCCGCATTATAAAGAGCGATGTCGCCTCTCTCCCCGGTACGTATCCTCACCGCATCCTCTATCGGGATTACGAAGATACGACCGTCGCCAATCTCGCCAGTCTGAGCCGCATTGGTAACTGCCTTGATTACCTTTTCCACATTCTTATCCCTGACAACCAACGACACGAGCGTTCTCTCTATCGAACTGGTGTCATACATCACACCACGGTAAATACGTGCCTGACGCATCTTCCCCTCTCCTCTCACGTCGTAATAAGAGAACCATTCAATGTCGGCATCGAGCAGTGCCTGCTTGACGTCCTCAAATCTCGACTTGCGGATAATTGCCTCAATCTTTTTCATAACTTTCCCTTAATGCAATTAAAAACCTATTATATTTTACTTTTTGATAGTATTTCAGTGCAAAATTATAGCATTATGTAAGATAAAACAAGAATTAAACAGCATTATGTAACAACAAAATCGCTTTCAGTTTTAATTTGTAAACAAACAAAATTGTTTTAATTACAATATGTAAGTAAACTACTGCTTTTTCAAACAAATTATAAGTTCATGGCCAAATAAAAGTAATTAATGAAAGAAATTTTATAAAAAACCTATCATAATTACACTTTGCTATGTTTTTAATAGTTTTTGATTACAAATTGAAAAATTACAGCGTGATTTAGTGAAATAAAGAAAGAAGATAGTTAAAAATGTACAATAATAAGGGAAAAATGTATGCGGTATGAACAAAATGCTGTAAATTTGCAGCACAGTTAAGGCAAAAAGAAACAAATAACAACCAAAATAAAGCAAAATGACACAGCAAAAAGTAAGATTTACGAAGATGCACGGGGCCGGAAATGATTATATCTATGTCAACACCTTATTATATAATATTCCCGATCCTTCTGCCATTTCGCTTAAATGGAGCGCTTACCACACTGGCATTGGCAGCGATGGCCTGGTGCTCATTGGCAAGCCGGTCAGTGCAGAAGCCGATTTTTCGATGCGTATCTTCAATGCCGACGGTTCAGAGGCGATGATGTGCGGCAACGCGTCGAGGTGTATAGGGAAATACCTCTATGAGAGGAAGCTGACTGACAAGACAGTGATCCGCCTTGAGACGCTTTCGGGAATAAAAGTCATAAACTTACATATAGTAAATGGCAAGGTGAACAGCGTAACCGTTGATATGCTTGCACCGGGTTTCGAGGATGCCAGCCAATTCGCACCGGAGAAATGTGATGGTAAAGTTGGAACAGTGCAAGCCGCCGACAGGACATTCTCGGGAACGTATGTATCTATGGGCAACCCGCATTTCGTGATTTTCGTTGACGACGTGGAGCATTTGGACATTGCGAAATACGGCAGCATACTTGAGTGTCACGAGGCATTCCCAAGCCGTTGCAACATCGAGTTCGCCGAGATGAGGGAAAACGGTGATATTCGCATGAGGGTATGGGAGCGTGGTAGCGGCATCACGTTGGCATGCGGCACGGGTGCCTGCGCGACGGCGGTAGCGGCGGCAATGACCGGCAGGTCAGGACGTGAGAGCAGCATCGTGATGGACGGTGGGAGGCTAAGTATAAAATGGTTGGACACCGATGGGCATGTCTATATGACGGGCGGCGCGACATTCGTCTTTGACGGCGAGATAGAGATATAAAGGCAAAACTTAACAACAATATAAAGAATATGGCATTAATTAATGAAAACTATCTGAAGCTGACGAAAAACTACCTGTTCGCCGACATAGCGAAGAAGGTGAATGCCTTCAAGGTATCACATCCCAAAGCCAACGTGATAAGTCTTGGTATCGGGGATGTTACTCAGCCTCTCTGTCCTGCGGTGATAGAGGCGATGCACAGGGCGGTTGACGATATGTCAACAAAAGAAGGCTTCCATGGATACGGACCGGAGGATGGCTACGCGTTTCTTAGAGAGGCAATAGTAAAGAACGATTTCCTTCCCCGCGGCATACACATAGACCCCGGCGAGGTGTTTATCAACGACGGGGCGAAAAGTGATACAGGGAACATCGGGGAATTGGTGCGTTGGGACAACAGCGTGGGTGTTACCGACCCTATCTATCCGGTGTATATCGACTCCAACGTGATGTGCGGACGTGCCGGGACATTGGAAAACGGCAAGTGGAGCAATGTGACTTACATGCCTTGTTTGGAGCAGAACAATTTCGTGCCTCAGATCCCCGACCACCGGGTTGACATAATATACCTGTGTTACCCCAACAACCCCACAGGAACGGTGATCAGCCGTGAGGAGCTGCGCAAGTGGGTAAACTACGCATTGAAGAACGACACTCTGATATTCTATGATGCCGCATACGAGGCATACATACAGGATGAGGACATCCCTCATACGATATACGAGATAAAAGGCGCGCGCAAGGTGGCTATCGAGTTCCACAGCTATTCCAAGACGGCCGGGTTCACGGGCGTGAGGTGCGGCTACACCATAGTGCCGAAGGAGTTGACGGCCGTAAGCATTACCGATGAGGAGCGTTACCCTCTGAACCCGATGTGGTACCGCCGCCAAAGCACCAAGTTCAACGGCACGAGTTACATCAGCCAGCGTGCCGCCGAAGCCATATACTCACCGGAGGGCAAGGAGCAGGTCAGAGAGACCATCAACTACTATATGGGCAATGCGAAGATAATGCGCGACACATTGGTAAAGTGCGGTCTGAAAGTATATGGCGGTGAGAACGCGCCTTATCTGTGGGTGAAGACTCCCGACGGGATAGGCAGCTGGAAGTTCTTTGAACAGATGCTCTATGGTGCTCAGGTGGTATGCACGCCGGGCGTGGGCTTCGGACCGAGCGGCGAGGGCTTCATACGTTTCACCTCCTTCGGGGACCGTGAAAACTGTGAGGAGGCAATCCACCGTATCAGCGAGTGGATAAAGGGATAAGTGGATTCGCATAGTTTCGCTACCGGAACAAATCAAAAAATGTGTGATAATATAAAAATCAGTTTAAGATGACAAATTTAAGATTTAAGGTTGTTGAGGGAGCCTTCAAGAAAAGGCCTGTGGAAGTGATCGCCCCTATGGAGCGTCCTTCGGAATATTTCGGAAAGAACGTGTTCAACCGTACCAAGATGTACAAGTATCTGCCGGCAGACGTTTATGACAAACTCGTTGACGTTATAGACAACGGTACCCGTCTCGACCGCTCGATAGCCGACGCTGTGGCAAAAGGGATGAAACAGTGGGCTGATGAGAACGGCGTAACACACTACACCCACTGGTTCCAGCCTCTTACGGAGGGAACGGCGGAGAAGCACGACGCATTCATAGAGCATGATGGCAAGGGGGGAATGATTGAGGAGTTCTCCGGAAAACTGCTCGTCCAGCAGGAACCGGATGCCAGCTCGTTCCCAAGTGGCGGTATCCGCAACACCTTCGAGGCGCGCGGCTACTCGGCATGGGACCCGACATCACCGGTGTTCATCATGGACGACACCCTTTGTATTCCAACGATTTTCATCTCCTACACGGGTGAGGCATTAGACTATAAGGCTCCGTTGCTGCGTGCCCTCCACGCCGTAAACGTAGCCGCCACGAAGGTATGCCACTATTTCGACCCTAATGTAAAGAAGGTAACTTCCAACCTCGGCTGGGAACAGGAGTATTTCCTTGTTGACGAGGGGTTATACAGTGCGCGCCCTGACCTGCTGCTTACAGGAAGGACTCTGATGGGACATGATTCCGCAAAAAACCAGCAAATGGAGGACCACTATTTCGGCACTATCCCCGACCGTGTGCAGGCGTTCATGAAAGACTTGGAAATCCAGGCTCTCGAACTGTCAATACCGTGCAAGACACGCCACAACGAGGTTGCACCCAACCAGTTTGAGATTGCTCCAATCTTCGAGGAGACCAACTTGGCTGTTGACCACAACATGCTGCTTATGTCGCTGATGAAAAGGGTGGCTCGCAAGCACGGCTTCCGCGTACTGCTGCATGAGAAGCCATTCGCAGGCATCAACGGCTCGGGCAAGCACAACAACTGGAGCCTGTCAACAGACACCGGCGTACTGCTCCACGCTCCCGGCAAGACACCGGAGGAGAACCTCCGCTTCGTAACGTTCATCGTGGAGACCCTTATGGGGCTGTACCGCCATAACGGACTTATCAAGGCTTCTATCATGAGCGCCACAAACGCTCACCGTCTGGGTGCCAACGAGGCGCCACCGGCAATCATCTCCTCGTTCCTCGGCACACAGCTGTCTGAACTCCTTGACCACATCGAGAAGACCGGCAAGGAAGAACTGTTCAACATGGCGGGCAAGCAGGGCATGAAACTTGACATCCCGGAGATCCCGGAACTGTTGATAGACAACACCGACCGTAACCGCACATCACCATTCGCATTCACAGGAAACCGCTTCGAGTTCCGCGCCGTTGGCAGCGAGGCCAACTGTGCATCGGCTATGATAGCACTCAACACGGCAGTGGCTGAGGCATTGGCTTATTTCAAGAAGCGTGTGGACGCTCTCATCGAGAAGGGCCAGGACAAGACAAGTGCTATCATCGACATCATCCGCGAGGATATCAAGACGTGCAAGCCGATACGCTTCGATGGCAACGGCTACTCCGACGAATGGGTCGAGGAGGCAAAGAAACGCGGCCTCGACTGCGAGACAAGCTGTCCGCTAATCTTCGACAACTACCTCAGCGAGGCTTCCATCAAGATGTTTGAGGGCATGAACGTGATGAACAAGAAGGAGCTCATAGCTCGTAATGAGGTGAAATGGGACACTTACACTAAGCGCATACAGATTGAGGCGCGTGTAATGGGCGACCTCACGATGAACCACATCATTCCTGTAGCTACTCACTACCAAAGCCAGTTGGCTAAGAACGTGCAGAATATGCGCCAGATATTCTCTGAAGAGAAAGTAGAGAAACTATGCTCTCGCAACTTAGGCATCATCGAGGACATCGGCGAGCGCATCCAAATCATAGAGAATGGCGTGGAGGACCTCGTGAATGCCCGTAAGGTGGCCAACAAGATCGAAAGCGACCGCGAGAAGGCAATAGCCTACCACGACACCGTGGCTCCTATCATGGAAAAGATACGTTACCATATCGACAAACTCGAATTGGTGGTTTCCGATGAGTTGTGGACGCTGCCTAAGTATCGTGAACTTCTGTTTATAAGATAATACATTTTAAGTTTCACATGGTTCATAATAAAATTTGATTTTCAAAAAGAAAGGCAATCTATTTCTTTTATTGGTTGTTTAAGTTTGTGGCGGGAGGCGACTGTGAAGCCGTCTCTCGCCTTTTTTATGCCCTCTCAAAAGTTTTTCGGTTAATATTTTATAATAAAAAAAAAAAAAAAAATAAATATATTTTTTAAAATTTGGCGGTATTTTTTTAATAATATAGT
>JAJPZD010000148.1 GCA_021204605.1 Prevotella sp. | reverse complement strand
GAAAAACAACTCTTTTCTGTTTTTCACCCAACGTTTCACACTCGTTCATACACGACCATCCATGTCCATCCATGTCCATCCAATTGTAGGGACTTTAATTTCATCCAATTGTAGGGGCCCAGCTTGCTGAGGCCATCGTTCTGAAAGAACGAATGATATGAAGCAATGGCGAAAATCACAAAACAGGGGAAACCGTGCGGCCTCCCCCTGTTTAATTTATGATTAATGATTTGTTTCGTTAAAACCTTATTTCATCAAGATCTTCTTTCCATTGAGGATGTAAACGCCCTTTGTCGGGTTGCTTACACGCTGACCGGCAAGGTTGTAATAAATGTTGTTGCCCGTCGTCTGCAATGAAACGGCATTGATACCAGTGGTACTAGAAACGTTGATGTAGTACAATGCAGAAGTGTCTTCCTTTGACAATGTATGAGTAGTAGCATCCTTCAATGTTTGCGTCAGAATATAATAAAGAACAGTTGTCTCGTCTGTATCATATATTGCTGTTGCAGAAGTCTTTGTACCATCTATATAGATATTTGCATTTTTATCATCTGTTCCAAATACAAGTGTCAATGACATCTCAGCTTCAGTAGTGGTGAAAGAAATTGTACAATCTGTTGCCATATTGAGATAGTGGTCATATTGCACATCACCATAAGTTATACCAGTAGAGCTGCTCTTATAATTTTTAGCGCATGCATCACTGAATGTATAGTAAGTGGTGTTCGACGGACCATCGGCAGTGAAATAGCACTCATAACTTGTCGTAGTGGTTTCGCCTTCACCGCTTTCACCTTGATTCTGGTCTTCGCCCTGATTTTGCTCGTCATCTTGGTTTTGGTCTTCACCCTGGTTTTGGTCTTCACCTTCACCTTCACCTTCTTCGCTTACTGCCGTAAGACCAATGTAGAATATATAATGTTCGCTCTGCTTTGTAAGCTCATAATCACCTGCCTCTAATGTGACAGTCATTACATTGCTGGTTCCAGTCTGCTTTTCGCCATTAATTTTGATGTCAGGCGTTGTTGCTGTCTCTTCAAATACGAGGGTCATAACGTATGATTTATCTATTGTGAATTTGATTGAAGTTGAAGACTCCACCCTAATGCAACCCGTTCTGGTTTCACCGTTTATTACAACACTTCCGTATTGCTCAGCATCATCACCGAATTTGCTGGAAATCGTAAAGAAATCATTGTCCCCTCCAGAACTTGTGAACCAACACGCTATATCATCACTTACGGTTACAGGCTCGTATGTCTGTTCCTCAACTTCAACTGTCTCAACATCTTTTGTGAGACCAATGTAGAATACATGAACCTCTGCGGATCCCTTTGAAATCTTATATGTACCTGCTTTTTCACAAGTGTAAACAAGCGGATTTTCTGATACTGTTACTGTTTCATCATCTCCACCGTCTATTGATACTTTAACTGTAAAAGGCATTTTTGCTTCATCAGTAGAGCCAAATACAAGAGTGAGCTGGGTATCAGCTTCTTTTGTGGTGAACGTAATAGAGCCAGATGAATCAAACTTTAAATAGTGGCTGTACGTAGCTTCTGTACCTTCTGCATCAGTAATCGTAACACTACCATACGAATTACTTGAACTAATGTCACCACCAAATATAAAGTGCTCGTTGTCGGTAGGTTTTTTGTTATCAGTGAAAGTGCAGGAAACAACATCTGTATTAGTAAGGGTAACAGAAGTAGTTACATCATCAGCCCAGGCGAAAGTGCCGAGGGCGCAGAAAAGGCATAATAAGCCTGTACGGAGTAAATTTTTTGTGTTCATTTTGTTTGATTTTAGTTAATAAATTATGTTATAAAGCAATTATGAAGCAAAAGTAGTTTTTTTTAATGAGAAAGCAAAAAGAAATTGCAGATTTCTTGTTTTTTTTATCCCTTATTAACAATTTCATATTTATAGGCGGATAAAAGTTAAAAGTTAATTATGGCGGTAAACATTCGTTTCTCCGAAACGAACGGACTCAACAAGTTGTGTCCCTACACATGGATGTGAAGAATGAAGAATGTTGCGGATGAGGCCGAATGTATCCTAAATGAAAAATGAAAAATGAAAAATGAAAAATGAAAAATGAAAAGGAAACGGTCTGGGGTTTTATGAAACTCCAGACCGTTCTACTAATCGTTAATTATAAAAAAGCTGTGTTTATTTGATGAGCACTTTCTTACCATTAAGGATAAATACACCATTACGTGGGTTGGTTACACGCTGGCCGTTGAGGTTATAGAACTTGTCATTGCCAGTAGCCTGCCATGTAATGTTGTTGATACCGGTATCAATCTGTTTGTTGAGACCGATGTAGAATATGTGATACTGACCAGATCCCTGTGTGATAGTATAAGTACCTGCTGTCTCACAATTGTATGTGAATACCTGAGATGTTATATACTGTTTGTCAGTAGCTGGACTGATATAAACATATTTACTTCCATCGTACGTGTCTGTCGGACCACAAACAAGTGTCAATTCCGTGTTGTCTTCTAACGTAGTGAAAGTGATACCTCCACCGGAAGCTACTGAAGTTAACTTATAATAAACTGTGTATTCAGTATCACCAATCGTAACGCTGCCATAGTTTAAATTACCATCAGAATCTGTTGATGCGTCAATGTTAGTATCTGATGCTCCAAATACAAAGTGATCTGTATCCGTAGCATAGTAGCCATCTTCATTACTATCAAAAGTACAGGTAACAACATCATTATTAGGAAGTGTAATAGTGCCATCAGCACCTACGTTCTCGTCAGAGCCGTTGCCTTCCTCATCATTGCCTGAGCTCTCACCTACTTTTGCGATTTCCTTGTCAAGGCCGATGTAGA
>JAJPZD010000183.1:1117-42585 GCA_021204605.1 Prevotella sp. | reverse complement strand
CGCAAGTAATATCGCAACTACCCAAAGAAAATATCAAAAAAATTATCCGTGAAGCTGAACTGCACCCATAAAGTTGTTGGATTCAACACTGATTTCATTAACCCTGTCTCTTTACGACTGGGCACATTATACGTCCAAAAAAGGTGCTGTCAAGATGCATACCATGCTTGATTACGACAGCTTATTGCCTGAATACGTGTATATTACGGATGGAAAGTGCGCAGACAACAAGGCCGCCGTTGAAATCCCCGTAGAGCCATATTCGATAGTCGAGGCAGACAGAGGCTACTGCGACTATTCCCTCCTGAATTATTGGGACAGCACCAATGTGTTCTTCGTGGTTCGCCACAAGGAAAACATACGCTTTCGTACTATACAGGAGCGCCCCTTGCCTGAAAAACACTCACAGGAAATCCTTGTTGACCAAACCATAGAGTTCGAGCTTGATGCCGCAAGAACGAAATATCCCAAGCGCTTGCGCAGAATTGCAATATGGAATGATGAACGCAACGATACAATAGAGATACTCACCAACAACTTTAAACTTGCCGCACCCACAATAGCAAAATTATACATGGCACGCTGGAAAATTGAGATTTTCATACGCTCCCTTAAACAGTTACTGCGCATAAAAAGCTTCATCGGGACTTCACGTAATGCCGTTGAGATACAAATCTGGACTGCTTTGACCACTATTCTTATTCTCACATGGCTTAAAAACCGTGCAAAATACAAATGGGGACTGGCAAATTTGGTCGTTTCTCTCAGTTTGAACACTTTTACCAAAATTGACCTCGAAAAATGGCTGAATGAGCCCTTTACTCCGCCTCCTGACAATCCTTTTGATTGACAATTTATTGCTTTAGGGGGATCTCTCGACAACTTTTTTTTGCAAAGGCTTACAACTTTGCAGGTTATACCTTGCTCAAAATTTATTTAGGACAATATTGGGTCATTACACATTCTTATAATCAAGAACATATATTCCTATGCAGTTGCCTCAAGTAATAACGGACTTTTAACTTATCTAAACAGATTGTCTCTGTTTGTAACCTGTGTGGGTACGCCAGCCTTGCCGCCGAGGTGGCAGTTGGTCATTTGAACATCTGATGTGTTGTCGAAACTAATGGCGTTGGGTACTTCCCCGATTTCAACGTTGTTGAACACGACATTGGTAATCGGTTTCTCTGTCGTTCCCTGCAAGATCAGTCCGCCGCTTGTCGCTTTGTTGCAACGGAGTCCGTTGACATACAGCCCCTCTACGGTAGTGAAATGATTGTTGTCCAATCCCTCACCGGCATACATACTGGTAACGTAAAACAAGTCCTCAACCTCGTCAAACTCACAATTGTTGACATATAGGTTGCGTATGAAACCGCCACGGTCGGGATTTGTCTTTATGAATATGCCTCTCTTGCAATAGCCGCCGTAGGTGCAGTCCTCCACAAACACGTTTTGTACACCAGCCGACATCTCACTGCCCAACACTACTGCATGAAGTCCTTTGAAACGGCAATTCCTGATTATGATGTTCTCCGACGGTATGGCAGTTGCCCAACCGTCGTTGTCACGTCCGCATTTTATAGCCACATTGTCATCCCCGTTGTTGAACTCGATATCCTCTATAAGGATGTTGCTGGAATATTCTGGGTCGATACCATCGTTGTTTACGAGTTTCGCATCATAGCGCAGTCCTCTGCAAATGATATTCTCACTTTTCAGAAGATGAACACACCAGAATGGTGAGTTGGTGACGAAAAAGTCCTCCAAAGTGATGTTCTTGCAGTCATAGAACTGTATCAGTTGGGGGCGCAGCCAGCAGTCATCTCCGAATACACGGTCGGCAACCGCCACCTCGCTATGGTTCATCTCACGGCTCTTTTCTTTCGCCTCGTTTTGTTTGCTTCTCCAAGTGGCGAAAGTGGAGGAGGCATCTCCATTGATAGTTCCCTTTCCGATTATTGACACATCGTGCAGGCCATAGCCGTAGATAAACGGGCTGTAATTATATATGAATGTGCCCTCCCAACTGGTGTTCACCACTGGGAGATAACAACTTGGTTCGGGAGAGAATTGTATAGTAGCGTTTTCGGATAGTTCAAGACATACGTTATTGACAAAGGTAATGGGACCCTTCACCAAATAAACGCCTTCCGGTACTATGATATGTGCACCGCCTTTTTTTACAGCTTGTTTCATAGCCTTGTCGAAGGCTGGTTTGCAGTCGGTTTTTCCGTCTCCTTTGGCACCGAGTTTTGTGATGTTTATCACATTATCAGATATTTTCGCACCCGTGATGATATTCAAAATGGAGTCTCGCTTGCTTACCCGTTGCTGTTCGATAATATCTTGTGATGTCGCAGAAAAGCAGTGGGACACATTCAGGAACAACAGAATTAAAACCGGGATGATATGTGAAAAAATATGTGATAATTTCATCTTATATGATTATTAATGGTTTGTAAAATTCTGAAACCGAAAGTGGAAAACGGATGAACGCTTTCCACTTTCCTGTATTTGTTTTGTTCAGCAGACTTTCTCCAATTTCTTCATTATTGAGAACATGAAGATTGCTGAGAGGAGGCATAGGATTATAAATACTCCCCATACGCAAATCAAAGGAAGATTGCCCCAGAGGTAGCCGCCCACACTTACTAACAGGTTGCCTATCGCGGTGGCGACGAACCAGCCGCCCATCATCATTCCCTTGTATTTCGGCGGTGCCACCTTCGATACGAATGATATTCCCATAGGACTTAACAACAGCTCTCCGAATGTAAGTACGAGATAAGTGCTTATCAGCCAGTTCGGGGAAACAAGCATTGCGGCATCGCCCGCCGCTTTTTGCTCAACAGGGCTCGGCAGGCTCAATGACCCGATTGCCATTACTGCAAAACCGACGGCTGCCACAAGCATACCGTATGCGATCTTCCGTGGTGCAGACGGCTCTTTCCCTTTCTTTGCGAGAGAGCCAAAAATAGCCATGCTGACCGGCGTGAGGGCCACCACATAGAATGGGTTGAACTGCTGGAAGATAGGTGCACTGACATCTATTGAGCCATCAATGTTCATGTATTTTACGTAAAGCAAAGCCAATGCCACTATGATTACGGCTGCCGAGATGCCTTTCGCCTTGCCCGACTTGCTCTGGAACAGGGAGAAGAGGGCATATACGATGAAAATAATCAACACGAGATTTATCACGTCGAATGCCATGCTCTGCACGCCATCGGCACTCTTTGCGGTGAACTCATCGGCGAAATAAGTCAGGGTAAGGCCGTTTTGGTGGAACGCCATCCAGAAGAATATCACCACGGCGAATACAAGGCACAGGGCTATGATGCGCGCTTTCGTCTCTGCAGGGGGAAGATCATCCTCCTTTATTGTCGTTTCTCCCTTTGCCTGTTGTTTTCCACCTTCAACATGTCTGAACCACGGACGAAATATGTAATAGATTGCTATTGACACAACCAATGAGGCGCATGCCACGGCGAAAGAGAAGTGATACGCATCGTTGGCAGAAAAACCCAAGCTCATCTCTGCCCATTCCTTAACCTTTACGGCGGCGGTAGGGGCGAACAGAGCACCTATGTTGATAGCCATGTAGAAAATCGAGAAAGCAGCGTCGCGCTTGTCGGAGTATTTCGGTTCATCATAGAGGTTGCCTACCATCACCTGCAGATTACCCTTGAAGAGCCCCGTTCCGAAACCGATGAATATCAAAGCCGCAAGCATGCATATCAGAGCAAAGGTGTTGCCGCCAAGTGGTATGGACAGGAATAGATAGCCCGCGAACATCACAAGGATACCTATTGTTACCATCTTGCCGAAGCCGTATTTGTCTGCCAATATTCCGCCTATGAACGGAAGGAAATAGACCAATCCGAGAAAGAAACTGTAAATGAGACCTGCCGTCCCAGGATCGAGACCGAAATTGGCTTTCAAGAACAGGGCGAAGACGGCAATCATAGTGTAATATCCGAAACGTTCACCCGTGTTGGCTAATGCCAGCACATATAGACCTTTGGGTTGTCCTTCAAACATAGTATTCAGTTTTTCAAAGTGATTTATTTTATTATTGCAAAGTTAATCATTACTTGCAATAATTAAAATAAAATTGGCCTTTTTATTTCAAAAGTGAGAATAACAGCAGCAACAAGCTACAAAAAACCGGATACGTTGCTTTTCTCAACATGTCCGGTTTTCTGCAAGTTGTTTCTTTTATTATGAGTTCATTGTCAGCAGGAACTCCTCGTTGTCGCGTGTATTCATCATCCTGTCGTGTATAGTGTTCATTGCCTCTATTGAGTTCATGTCCGACAAATACTTGCGCAATATCCACATACGGTCCAATGTGGTCTTGTCCTGCAACAGATCATCACGACGAGTGCTTGATGCCACGAGATTCACTGAAGGGAATATACGCTTGTTGCTGAGTGTACGATCCAGCTGCAGCTCCATGTTTCCTGTGCCCTTGAACTCCTCGAAAATCACCTCATCCATCTTGCTGCCGGTGTCTATCAATGCCGTTGCGATGATTGTCAGTGAACCGCCCCCCTCGATGTTGCGTGCGGCTCCGAAAAATCGCTTCGGCTTCTGCAATGCGTTGGCATCAACGCCTCCCGTCAGAACTTTGCCGCTCGCCGGCGACACCGTGTTGTAGGCTCGTGCGAGACGGGTGATAGAATCGAGGAAAATCACCACGTCGTGTCCACATTCCACCATCCTCTTCGCTTTCTCAAGCACTATTCCTGCTATCTTCACATGACGCTCTGCGGGTTCGTCGAAGGTTGAGGCTATCACCTCCGCATGCACTGTCCGTGCCATATCGGTTACTTCCTCCGGACGCTCATCAATAAGCAGCATCATAAGGTATGCCTCTGGATGGTTGGCTGCAATGGCATTCGCAATGTCCTTCATCAGGATTGTCTTTCCTGTCTTTGGCTGGGCTACAATCAGGGCACGCTGTCCCTTGCCTATCGGCGAGAACAAGTCAACAATCCTCGTACTAAGGTTGCTTGCCGAGGGATTGCCGTTAAGAGTGAATTTCTCATCGGGGAACAATGGGGTGAGGTGGTCGAAAGGTATGCGGTCGCGCACTTCCGCCGGATCACGTCCGTTTATCTTGTCTATACTCGTAAGTGGAAAATATTTCTCACCATCACGGGGAGGGCGCACATGGCAATGAAGCACGTCGCCTGTCTTCAACCCGAAACGCTTGATCTGGGTTATCGATACATATATGTCGTCTGGTGAGGATAGGTAGTTGTAGTCGCTGGAGCGCAGAAAACCATACCCGTCGGGCATTATCTCTAATACGCCGTTTGCCGTTATAATATCCTCGAAGTCGTATAGTGCGGACTGTTCCTCCTCATTGTGTATGTTGTTGTATGACGTCGCTGTGTTTATGTCAACAGGACCTGTCGGATTGTCAAAAATATCAAATGAAGGAACGGCCATCTGATCCTCTATGGGCAGGTCAACTACCGTGATGAAGTCAGTGCCGTCACCTGGATCGCCTCCCCATACACCCTTGTTATTTCCCGCTTTCTTGTTTTCTGTATTCTCGTTGTGCGCATTCACCTTCGCCTGCAACTGGGCCAACAGGTCTGTTGGATTGTTGTTAACCTCCGGCTCTGGGGTGCTTGTTGTGTATTCAGCCTCTGGCACTCCTGCCATATCACCACTTGAAGGCAATGGCTCAGTGCCAAACAGGTCTTTTACCTCTATGTTCTCACTTACTTTCTGCCTACCCGCAGAAGCTAACTCCTCGACAACTGTTTTAAGGTCAGTCACGTCTTTTACCGTTGCCTTCGGTGCATTTTGCTCTGCAGGCAACACGTTGTTTTCAACGACAGGTGTTGGCGCAGGCTTCACTTTCCTTGGTCTCCCCTTCGGTCTTGGGGCTGGGGTAGGCGTAGCTGTAGCTGTAGCCGAAACGGGCGTATCGCTGAATAGTGATACAGGCTCTGTTGGCGTCTTGGTGTTCTTCTTGGAATCGAAATTCTCCCCTTCCTTGCCATTTACCGAATAGACACGGTCGGTCTCTTTCTTGACAATGCGTGTCCTCCGGCGTTTTGTACCAAGTGGATTTTTATTTCCCTCCACCTCCGCCTGCTTGTCGAGAATAGAGTATATAATATCTTCCTGACTCTCGCCCGACTTGATATTAGCGCCAGTCTGGCCCGCAATCTCTTCAAGTTCGGCGATATTTTTAGATAGTAATTCGTCTTTGCTATACATAAAATTGTATGTAATAAGTTACTTGGTTGAATTTGTTTCACGAACGGAAACAAACTATTGCTGTTAAAATCGGGTGCAAAAGTAGTGATTATTATTTTAATAATGAAATATAACTTAAAGATTTTTCGTACTTTAACACATTTTAAATATAGCCTCTCATTTTCTCTTTTTTATGTCACTTCTGTTGTTCCTGCGATAACTCCTATATTCATCAATAGGAATCTCTACACCGGCTTCTTCAAGAGAACAGCTCTTGGGGAGTTGAAACTTCATGTACTTGATGTTCAGACCTCGCTCAATCCACTGACTCTCGTAATATGTCTGTATAGATAGTATCTCGCTTGTGGCAACGTCATGATCTTCCGTGTGGTATAGGTCATCGCTACAATATAGCATTGGCAGCCTGTTATGCTCCACCATGTAACGTGTGTAGGTGAACAGGAAATTGCTGTCGGTCTTCACGTGTATCACTCCTCTGTCAACTAAGAAACGGCGGTAACGCTCTAAAAAAAATGTACTGGTAAGTCGTTTTCTCACATTCTTCATCTGAGGGTCGCTGAACGTCAGCCATATCTCCTGTACCTCGTCCTCTCCGAAAAAACGATCTATTATCTCTATGTTGGTCCGCAGGAATGCCACATTGCTCAGTTTCTCATTCAGCGCCTCTGTCGCCCCCTTCCACATACGGGCTCCCTTTATGTCAACACCTATGAAATTTATGCATGGAAACAGACGTGCCAAGCCGACTGTATATTCCCCCCTGCCACATCCTAATTCCAACACTATAGGGTTGCTGTTCCTGAAATATGATTCCCTCCACTTTCCCTTCATGGCAAATGGAACGTGCTCCATTACTGAATATGGGTATTGGAACACGTTCTCGTATCTCGCCATCTCTGCGAATTTCTGCAACTTGCCTTTACTCATGGCTGCAAAGGTAAAATAAATTATTTCCTATTCAGCCCCTGTCTGCTATCAATCGTTCTGCCATCGAGCGTCCAAGTGCCTGACACTGGGCGAAAGTATCGGCATTGAGGGCTTGTCTCATCTCCACAGGAACTCCCACCGGCTCGAATTTCAAACCGCTCTCGTTCCATTTAGCTATGCAGTCAACAGCCTTTCCCGCCCAGGCATAACTGCCGAACCAACCGATATAGTGGCGGTTTCTCATGTCTCTGCCCGCAATCTCGCTGAGCAGCACATCCATCTCTTGATACAGACCTGCATTGTATGTCGGCGCACCGACTATAAAACCACGATAACGGAACAGATCCCGCAGTATGTAGGAGTGGTGCGTTTTCGACACGTTGTACATCACGATGTTCTTGATGCCAGCCTGACTTGCCGCACTTGCTATCACCTCTGCCATACGCTCGGTGTTGCCGTACATCGTGCCGTAACAGATCACAATGCCCTCCTGCGTCTCGTATTTACTCAAATGGTCGTATATGCCTATCACCTTCTTCACATACTCGTGCCATACAGGGCCGTGCGTCGGGCAGATATAGTCGATTTTCGCCCCCGACAATTTCTTTAATGCGTTCTGCACAGGTATTCCGTATTTGCCGACAATGTTGGAATAGTAGCGCACCATCTCAAGCCAGAACGTGTCGCAGTTTATCGCCGAATCGATTATTCCACCGTTAAGGGCTCCGAAACAGCCGAAAGCATCTCCTGAAAACAGTACGTTTGTGGTGGTGTCAAGGGCTACCATTGTCTCTGGCCAGTGGACCATAGGTGTGAGTGTGAATTGCAGCGTATGACTGCCAAGGCATAGCTCGCTCCCGCTCTTAACCTCAATTTCGTTTTCCTTTATACCATAGAAACCTTCCATCATGTCGAATGATTTCTTGTTTCCCACTACTTGTATGCCGGGATAGAATTTTCTTATCAGCTCTAATACGCCACTGTGGTCTGGCTCCATGTGGTTTATCACGAGATAATCAATGCTTCTGTCGCCCAACACCTCACGGATGTTTTTCAGAAACGGCATGACAAAGTCGATTTCCACAGTATCTATCAGGCATACTTTCTCGTCAACGATAAGGAAGGAGTTGTAAGATACGCCTTCCGGCAACGGCCATAACCCCTCGAAAAGAGCCTTGTTGCGGTCGTTGACTCCTACGTAAAAGATTTTGTCAGTAATCTCAATCATTTTATTCTTGCTTTTGTTTGTTGTATCTTGGGATTTTAAACGTGTTCCATTAAATTCATTCACTACACAGAAGCCACGCTTTCATCTTATTTCCAAACTCCTCATCGATGTAGTTTTTTATGCTTGAGCAACAGTTTGCAGAAAATTCCATTGCACATTCAATCACCTTGTCCCATAACTGCTCACTTAATCCTGCCTCGATGACCTCACGTGTGATACCATAACGTATCAACCCATACACCACACCGGCATTGAAATTGTCTCCGGCACCTATCGTACTCACGGTGCTCTCTGACATTATAGGATACGATTTCCTGAATCCTTTTTCTGCACGAAGCTCCACAGGTCTCGCCCCGTTAGTATAGATGAATTTCTTGCAGTAGAAAGAGATCTCCGAGTTATATACCTTGTCGGGAGTGTCCATGCCATACATTACCATGAAATCGTCCTTGCTGCCACGCACTATGTCGGCATATCCAAAGTTGTCCAGGATGTTCGAAGTGAGCTTTAATACTTCATTGGCGTGTGATGGACGGTAATTCACATCGTAATAGATGATGGCTCCGGCATTGCGGGCCTGCATCAACACTGTAGATACCTGTGGACGTATTACAGGATTGATTGAATAGTATGAGCCTATCATCACTATGTCATCTCGCTGGATGTCGGGGCACACATAGTCAAGGCGGTCGTGAGGATGATCTTTATAGAATATGTAGTCGGCATCGTTGTTGTCATCCAGAAAAGCAAGGGATATCGGCGACTTGCTGTCGGGAAACATGTTCACATTAGTCGCATCGACCCCGTTTTTCTCAAGAAAATCGATAGTTTTCTTACCTATGCGGTCGTTGCCAACCTCACTGACGAACATCGCGGGTATCCCCGCACGACCTAACGAGATTATTCCGTTGTAAACAGAACCGCCTGGCACAGCACTTAACGGCTCCTCGTTCTTGAAGATAATATCAAGAACAGTCTCTCCCACTCCTATTACTTTTCGCATTGCTTTATCTTTTGTTTCGGCCTGCAAAGGTAATGAAAAAACTCTGATTTTCAAATTGAAAATTTATAAGTAAAATTGAATTTTTAAGTTGAGGATAAGCGAGCACAGTAAAATTTGTTTGTACTGTTGAGCGTGAACATCTTCACCGCAGGTAATTTTTATTTTTATTTTTTATTTGAATTATTTGTTTCCATATCTTTTTCTTATTACTTTTGCACCCGTTCAGTGGAATGAGGGGCTGTAAGAAGTCCCTCATTTTATTTTAAATATCTGTTATGATAAGCAAGGAGACTGTTGAAGAAATAGTAGTGGAATGGCTCGAAGACAAGGAATATTTCCTCGTCAGCATTGAGGTCAGTCAGGAAAACAGAATCGTTATCGAGATTGACCATGCCGATGGCGTGTGGATAGACGACTGTGTGAAGCTCAGCCGTTTCATAGAGAGCCGCCTCGACAGAGACGTTGAGGACTATGAATTGGAAGTAGGAAGCGCAGGGCTGGGGAAACCCTTCAAGGTTCCACAGCAATATATCAATTTCATCGGAAAGGTTGTTGAGGTGCTCGACCAGGATGGAATGAAACACATTGGTGTTCTTACTTCCGTTGATGGCAGGGACTTCATCCTTACCGTAAAGAAAAAGATAATCAAAGAAGGCGCTAAACGGCCTGTTTTGGCCGATGTGGAAATGTCTTTCTCAATGGATAAAGTGAAATATACAAAATACTTAATAAGTTTCAAATAAACAATGGCAGCAAGAAAGAAAAACGAGGAAACAGTCAGTATGTTCGACTCTTTCAAAGAGTTCAAAGATACCAAAAACATAGACCGTACTACTCTTATGAGTGTGCTGGAGGAGAGTTTCCGTAACGTGATAGCGAAGATTTTCGGCAGCGATGAGAATTTCGACGTTATTGTCAATCCCGACAAGGGCGACTTTGAGATATACCGCAACCGCATTATCGTTGCTGATGGTGAGGTGAAAGACCAGAACAAGGAAATCGCTCTTTTTGAAGCTCAGAAGGTGGAGCCCGACTATGAGGAAGGGGAGGAGTTCAGCGAGAAAGTAGATTTCAGCAAGTTCGGCAGACGGGCTATTCTCAACCTTCGCCAGACTCTGGCCTCTAAAATTCTTGAGCTCGAACACGACAGCCTCTATAACAAGTACAAGGACCGCGTCGGGCAGGTTATCAGTGGGGAGGTATATCAGGTTTGGAAACGAGAAGTCCTCCTCGTTGATGATGAAAACAACGAACTTATCCTGCCCAAGGTGGAGCAGATACCACATGACCAATACCGCAAGGGAGAGACTGTACGTGCTGTCATAAAAGAGGTCAACAACGACAACAACAACCCCAAAATCATCCTTTCACGTACAAGCAATATGTTTCTTGAACGGTTGCTTGAAGCCGAAGTCCCTGAGATTGCCGATGGACTTATCACTATAAAACGTATAGCGCGTATGCCGGGTGAAAGAGCCAAAATTGCCGTTGAGAGCTATGATGAGCGTATAGACCCGGTTGGCGCCTGTGTGGGCGTCAAGGGCAGCCGCGTTCATGGGATAGTGCGTGAACTATGCAACGAGAATATCGATGTTGTCAACTACACTTCTAATATAAAGCTCTTTATACAGCGCGCACTCAGTCCTGCGAAGATTTCTAGCATAACTGTCAACGAGGAAACTCGTAAGGCCGAAGTTTACCTGCGGCCAGAGGAAGTCTCTTTGGCTATCGGTAGGGGAGGCTTGAATATCAAGCTTGCCAGTATGTTGACTGATTATACTATCGACGTGTTCCGTGAGATTGACGAAAGCGAGGCCGACGAGGATATCTATTTGGACGAGTTCGCCGATGAGATCGACGAGTGGATAATCGAGGCGATAAAAAGCATCGGACTTGACACTGCTAAAGCTGTCCTAAACGCACCGCGTGAAATGCTCGTTGAAAAAGCTGATCTTGAAGAGGAGACAGTCGATAACGTATTGAGAATACTCAAGGCAGAGTTTGAATAAAGTTTTAAAGTATGAGCATCAGATTAAACAAAGCAATTCGTGAATTAAACATAGGACTTCAAACGGCAGTTGAATTCCTGAAAAAGAGAAGTGAATTAGGAGAGGTAAGAGACGACCTGAGTTTTAAACTTAGCGACAGTCAGTATAATGCCCTCGTCGAGGCGTTCAAAACTGACAAGGAGGCAAGAAGCCAGGCGGAGAAACTTTTGCTGAAACACCCCAAGGAGAAGAAACGCCCTGCAGAACGTAAGGAACAGAAATCCGAGGATGTCATAAAAGCTACTCCCACACAGAACTACAAGCCCTTGGGCAAAATCAACCTCGATGAGATAGGAAAGCCTGCCTCAACTGTTGCTCCTACCCTAAAAACCACAAAAGAGCAGCAGACTTCTGCCGTAAGTCTTGCTCCTGAGCTTTCTAAGAACAATGATAAACAGCCTGAAAAGACTGACAACAAAGTATCACAACAGGCACGGAATGTGACCAGGCAGGAAGATTCACACAGGCAAGAGAAAACTGCTGCCAAACCTGTAGAAAAAACTCCTTCAGTAACGACGAGTGTGGAAAGCAAGAAAGGCGCCACCTCTACTGACTCAAAGGATAACAATGTATTCACGCTGAAAAGCGAGCAGAAACTTGCGCCAAAAGTGAATGTGTTGGGAAAGATCGACTTGGATTCTATCAACCAGAGCACACGTCCGAAGAAAAAAACTAAGGAAGAAAGGCGCAAAGAGCGTGAGGACAAAGGACAGCAGACCCGTCCCGAAGGCAAGAAGAAACGCTCTCGCATAACTAAGGAGCGCGTGAACATAGACCAGGCTGTCAAGCAAAGCAACAATAATAACGGTGGCGGCAACAACAACCACCCTGCCGACAAAGAAAGTGGCTCTTCAAAGAAAAAGAACCGTAAGCGCAACCACAAACCATTGGAAGTCAACGAGGAGGATGTGGCTCGACAGGTAAAGGAGACGCTTGCACGCCTCACAAGTAAGGGACTGAACAAGAAGGGCGCAAAGTACCGCAGGGAAAAACGTGATGCCGTTCAGGAACATCTCAAAGAGCAGCGTGAGGAGCAGAGGGCTGGTAGCAAGACACTCAAAATCACAGAGTTTGTTACCGTCAGTGAGCTTGCCAATATGATGAACGTGTCGGTCAATAAGGTAATCGCTACTTGCATGAGTTTGGGAATTATGGTCTCCATCAACCAACGCCTTGATGCCGAGACGATAAACTTCGTTGCCGATGAGTTCGGTTTCTCCACCGAATATGTCAGTGCGGAGGTCTCGGCGGCTATCGGAGAAGAGGAGGATGACGAGAACGACCTCATCCCACGCGCTCCTATCGTAACAGTCATGGGACATGTTGACCATGGCAAGACTTCCTTGCTCGACCATATACGCAACTCCAATATCATCGCCGGCGAGGCCGGTGGTATTACCCAGCATATCGGTGCTTATAACGTGGAACTCCCTGACGGCAGGGAGATAACATTTCTCGATACTCCAGGGCATGAGGCATTTACCGCCATGCGTGCTCGTGGAGCACAGGTTACGGATATCGCTATCATAATCATTGCGGCAGATGACAGCGTGATGCCTACCACCCGTGAGGCCATTGCCCATGCGCAGGCTGCCAATGTGCCCATGGTGTTCGCAATCAACAAAATCGACAAGCCCGGTGCTGACCCAGACAAGATACGTAGGGACCTCGCCAACATGAACCTGACCGTTGAGGAGTGGGGTGGAAAGTACCAGTGCCAGGAAATCAGCGCAAAGAAAGGTATCGGTGTTGATGAGCTTCTTGAAAAAGTGCTGCTTGAGGCCGAGATGCTCGACTTGAAGGCTAATCCCAACCGCAAGGCCACAGGCAGTATCATCGAGTCGTCTTTGGATAAGGGTAGAGGCTATGTCTCCACGGTACTCGTAAACAACGGGACGCTGCATGTCGGCGACTATATGATTGCCGGTACTAACTACGGACGTATCAAGGCAATGTTCAACGAGCGCAACCAGCGTATTGAGAAAGCCCGCCCTGCTGAACCGGCTATCGTGCTCGGACTTAGTGGTGCTCCTACTGCCGGTGATACTTTTCATATCCTTGATTCTGAACAGGCAGTCCGTGATATTGCCAACAAACGGGTACAGTTGCAGCGTGAACAGGGGCTGCGCACACAGAAACGTCTCACTCTCAGTGATATCAGTCATCGTATCGCTATTGGCTCTTTCAAGGAGCTCAATATCATTGTAAAAGGTGATACCGATGGCAGTATTGAGGCTCTTAGCGATTCGTTCATCAAGCTCTCTACAGAGAAAATAAAGGTTAATGTCATTCACAAGGCCGTCGGACAGATTTCCGAAAGCGACGTGACACTTGCCGACGCCTCTGATGCTGTTATCGTAGGCTTCCAGGTTCGCCCTTCTTTGGCTGCACGTAAGCAGGCCGACCAGTCGGGCGTTGAGATTAACACCTATTCGGTGATTTATGATGCAATAGAGGATGTCAAGTCTGCCATGGAGGGTATGCTTGAGAAAGAGAAGAAAGAGGTTGTTACAGGGCAGGTCGAAGTGCGTGAGGTTTATCATATCTCCAAAGTCGGCACCGTCGCCGGTGCTTACGTTTCAGATGGTAAAGTGCACCGTAGCGACAAGGCTCGCCTCGTGCGCGACGGTATTGTCGTGCATACCGGTGAAATCAATGCTCTCAAGCGTTTCAAAGACGATGTCAGGGAGGTCGGTGTCAACTTCGAGTGTGGTATCAGTCTTGTTAATTTCAACGACATCCAGATAGGCGACATCATCGAGACGTTCACTGAAATCGAGGTTAAACAGAAGTTGTGAGATTTTTTCTTTAATAATTAGGTGTATGTGAAAGTTTTGTTTACTTTTGCCTCCTAAAACAAAAACATTTATACCGCTATGCAGAAGAATCTGGTGATTGTCGAGAGCCCGGCAAAAGCGAAGACGATAGAGAAGTTTTTAGGAAAGGACTACAAGGTCATGTCGAGTTATGGACATATCCGCGACCTAAAGAAAAAGGAATTAAGTATTAATACAGAGACGTTAAGCCCCGACTATGAGGTGCCTGCCGACAAAAAGAAGGTGGTGGCTGATTTGAAAAACAACGCTGACAAAGCGGATATGGTGTGGCTGGCTTCCGATGAGGACCGTGAGGGTGAGGCTATTTCGTGGCACCTCTGTGAGGTGCTGGGGCTTGACGAGAACAATACCAACCGCATAGTATTCCACGAGATTACAAAACCGGCCATTCTTGAGGCGATAAATCATCCACGCAAGTTGGATATGAACTTAGTGAATGCGCAGCAGGCCCGACGAGTGCTTGACCGTATCGTGGGATTCAAAATCTCCCCCATACTCTGGCGCAAGGTTATGCCCTCGTTGTCAGCAGGGCGTGTCCAAAGCGTCGCCGTCAGACTTATCGTCGAGCGAGAAAGGGAGATACAGGCTTTCAACAGTGAGCCATATTATCGCGTGAACGCCGTATTTACAACTGTCGGGAGTGATAACACTCTTTCTGAGTTTAAAGCTGAATTAGACAGACGTTTCAATACCCACGAGGAAGCACTTGGTTTCCTCGAAAAATGCAAAACAGCGCAGTTCACCGTCAGCAATATAGCAAAGAAGCCATTGAAACGTACCCCTGCTCCACCTTTCACCACATCAACTCTGCAGCAGGAGGCGGCACGAAAACTTGGCTTTACCGTGTCGCAGACCATGATGGTGGCGCAGCACCTGTACGAGAATGGACTTATCACATATATGCGTACAGACTCTGTAAATCTCTCAACGCTCTGTCTGAAATCCTCCAAAGAGGAGATTACAACGCTTTGGGGTGATGCCTACAGCAAGCCTCGCCAGTATCAGACGCATACAAAAGGGGCGCAGGAGGCACATGAGGCTATACGTCCTACTTATATGGCAAGTCATGAGATTGACGGTACACAGCAGGAGAAACGCCTCTATGACCTTATTTGGAAACGCACTACGGCAAGCCAGATGGCCGATGCACAGATAGAGAAGACTGTCATCACCATAGACATAAGCGATACTAATGAGAAATTCATCGCCAATGGCGAGGTTATAAAGTTCGACGGCTTCATCAAAGTTTACCGAGAATCTGTTGACGATGAGGAGAACAGCCAAGAGGAAATCTCAAATACATTGCCTCCATTGAACGAAGGCGACACTCTCGCCAACAGCGAAACGATGGCTATACAGCGCTTCAGCCAAGGACCAGCGAGATATACAGAGGCAAGCTTAGTACACAAATTGGAGGAATTAGGAATCGGACGACCCTCCACCTACGCTCCTATAATAAGTACTATACAACAGAGAGAATACGTGCAGAAGGGCGACAAGAAAGGCGAGCCCCGCAGTTTTACCATAGATACCTTGCATAATGGCAAGATAACAGGAACGACAAAAAACGAGACAGTGGGCAACGAGAAAGGGAAACTCATCCCCACTGACATCGGAACGGTGGTCAATGATTTCCTCGTGAAATATTTCCCGGACATCATGGACTATAATTTCACCGCAAAGGTGGAGAATGAGTTCGATTCCATCGCTGATGGAAATTCTCTCTGGACAGATATGATAAGGCATTTCTATTCAGGGTTTGAACCCATCGTTGAGAATACTTTGAATGCACGTGAGGAGCACAAGGTAGGGGAACGTGAGCTCGGCAAGGATCCAGCGACCGGTAAGCCCGTTTTCGTGAAGATAGGACGTTTCGGCCCTGTCGTACAGATTGGCAAGGCTGATGATGACGAGAAACCACGCTTTGCGCAGATGCCCTCTGACAAGAGTATCAGCACGATAACTCTTAGCGAGGCCATCGAACTGTTCAGGCTGCCGCGTAATATCGGTGAGTTTGAAGGCTCTCCCGTGATTGTCGGGGCTGGTAAGTACGGACCGTATGTAATGCACGACCACAAGTATGTTTCCATACCAAAAACAGAGAACCCGTTGACGGTGTCACTCGATACCGCGGTGTCACTGATATTGAAAAAACGGGAGCAGGAGACTAAACGCCACATCAAGACGTTTGAGGAAGATCCTAAACTTGAAGTGATGAACGGACGGTATGGGCCTTACATCTGCTATGACGGTAAAAACTACCGCCTCCCTAAAAATCTTCACGACAAGGCATCCTCCCTCTCCATTCAGGAGTGTATGGAGATAATCAGCAACTCCAAGAAAAAATAGCGATGTACAGGATTATCATCGTTGGATATATGGGGGCGGGAAAAACTACCGTCGGAAAGGCTCTCGCCAAAGACTTGGGCGTTCAGTTCTATGACCTCGACTGGTATATTGAGGAGAGAATGCACAAGACAATACCACAACTGTTCGCCGAACGAGGCGAAACCGGTTTCAGAAAGGTGGAACATACCGTCCTACACGAAGTGGCTGAGTTTGAGGACGTGGTGATTAGTTGCGGGGGAGGCACTCCTTGTTTCTTCGACAACATGGACTATATCAACTCGCAGGGTGAAACTGTTTATCTGAAAAGCACTCCTGATGTGCTTTACCAGCACCTTAGTATGGGGAGGGTGGACAGACCTTTGCTCAAAGACAAAACGCCAGAAGAGATGAAGCTGTTCATAGCACGGCAACTTGCAGACAGAGAACATTTTTACCTTATGGCTAAGCACGTACTTGATGTAACGCTGCTTGACAACTACCAGAAAATAAAAATCTCCGTGGCTCGACTACGGACCATGCTTAACCTTTAACGATTAAAACTTTACCCACGATGAAGAAATGGACTATTGAAGACTCCAATGAGCTTTACAACCTTAGTGGATGGGGCACTTCATTTTTTGGTATCAATGAAAAGGGCAATGTTTATGTGACGCCAAAGAAAGATGGCGTCAAAATAGACCTTACTGACGTTATAGACGAGCTCTCACTGCGTGATATCAATACCCCGGTGCTCCTACGTTTCCCTGACATCCTTGACAGTAGAATAGAAAAAACCTGGAGCTGTTTCAAAGAGGCCACAGAGGAGTATCACTTTAAAGGGGAGAATTTTATCGTCTATCCCATCAAGGTCAACCAGATGCAGCCCGTCGTTGAGGAGATTATCAGCCATGGACAAAAATTCAATCTCGGCTTAGAGGCTGGTTCAAAACCAGAACTACATGCCGTCATAGCCGTCCAAAGCCAGAACGACCCCTTGATAATATGCAACGGCTACAAAGACCAAGGCTATATAGAACTCGCACTGTTGGCTCAGAAAATGGGTAAGAGGATTTTCATTGTGGTGGAGAAATTAAACGAACTTGAGACAATAGCACGCGCAGCGAAAAAATTAGACGTAAGACCAAATCTCGGCATCCGCATAAAACTCGCCTCCTCTGGCAGCGGCAAATGGGAGGAAAGCGGAGGCGACGCAAGCAAGTTCGGACTGACCAGCTCGGAGCTCCTTCACGCTCTTGAGATATTGGATAAAAAGGAAATGACCGACTGCCTTAAGATGATACACTTTCATATAGGTAGCCAGGTGACGAAAATCAGGCGCATCCAGACTGCCCTTCGTGAGGCCTCTCATTTCTATATCCAGCTACATAAGATGGGCTACAACGTTGAATTTGTTGACTGCGGTGGCGGTCTCGGCGTGGACTACGACGGCACCCGCTCGCCCAACAGCGAGAGCAGCGTCAACTATTCGATACAGGAATATGTCAACGACTGTATCTCCACTTTCGTAGAGGCGTCCGACCTCAACGGAATTAATCATCCGAACATAATCACCGAAAGTGGACGCTCACTGTCGGCTCACCACTCGATACTCGTTATTGATGTCCTTGAGACAGCATCATTGCCAGAGATGGATGATGATTTTGAACCAGGCGAGAATGCCCACCCATTGGTGAAAGACCTCTATGAGATATTGGATAATGTGAATGTACGTACCATGTTGGAGGACTGGCACGATGCCCAGCAGATACGTGAGGAGGCTCTCGACTTGTTCAGTCATGGTATCGTTGACCTCAAGACTCGTGCGGAGATTGAACAGATGTACTGGAGTCTCTGCCGTGAGGTGTATTCTTTGGTGAAGAACCTAAAACATAAGCCCGAGGAGTTGAAAGGACTTGAGAAAATGCTTGCCGACAAGTATTTCTGCAATTTCTCCCTGTTCCAGTCGCTTACCGATGTATGGGCCGTTGACCAAGTGTTCCCTATAATGCCCTTGCAGCGCCTCGATGACCGACCTACACGCATCGCAACACTCCATGACATCACTTGCGACAGCGATGGCAAGATAGTCAACTATGTTACCAACCGGCACATCTCCCACTTCCTCCCGGTGCATGCCCTCCGTAAGAATGAGCCTTATTATCTGGGCGTGTTCCTTGTCGGGGCTTATCAGGAGATATTAGGTGATATGCACAATCTCTTCGGCGTTACCAATGCCGCACATATCACTGTCAAGGATGGAACTTACCATATCGACCAGATTATCGATGGCGAGACTGTCGCTGAGGTGCTTCAGTATGTCCAGTACAATCCCAAGAAACTTGTAAGGCAACTTGAGATGTGGGTCACAAAGAGTGTACGACAAGGCAAGATTACTCTTGAGGAGGGTAAGGAATTTCTATCCAACTACCGTTCCGGCCTCTATGGTTACACTTATTTGGAATAAATGATAAGCCTTTTCAAGAGTTGACTATTTGCTTATAAAGGATATGGTGAAGGAAAAAATTACCGTAGTGAAAGTTGGCGGTGCGGTGGTTGACGACGAGACGGGCCTCTGTCAACTGATTGCTGATTTCAGTAAGATAACCGGTAGAAAGGTCCTCGTACATGGCGGTGGCAGGAAGGCGACCGCTATCGCCAAACAGCTTGGTATAGAGAGCAGGTTGGTGAACGGCAGACGGATTACCGACGAGGCGATGCTCAATGTCGTAACTATGGTCTATGGCGGTTTGGTAAACAAAAATCTTGTTGCCCGCTTGCAGGCGGAAGGTGTGGATGCCTTCGGCCTGACTGGTGCTGACATTGACGTGATTCATTCTCACAGACGACCTGTCAAGGATGTTGACTATGGCTTTGTGGGTGATGTGGAGCGTGTCGATGGCGACAAACTGCGTTTTCTTATCGAGAATGGCTTCACTCCTGTGATGGCGCCACTCACTCACGATGGCAATGGAAATATCCTGAATACCAATGCTGATACCATAGCCTGCGAGACTGCGAAGGCTCTTGCTAAGCATTATGACGTGACACTTATTTTCTGCTTTGAGAAAAAAGGAGTGCTCGGCAATCCTGATGATGACGACAGCGTGATACCTGTCATCACACCACGTGATTTCTCACGCCTCGTTGCCGATGGTACTGTCAATGGCGGTATGCTGCCTAAGTTGGAGAACGCTTTCGATGCCCTCAATGCCGGTGTCGCCAAGGTGAACATCACGCTCGCCACCGCTATCGATGGGCAGCACGGCACCATCATATTGAAATAAGATATATGAGTTTTGCTGTAAATCGTCTAAAAATCCCAATATATAGGGATGCTATCCCCTTTAAATTTTTGTTAAATCATATTTTTACTGTAACTTTTCACCCATCCAATCGTCATACATTATAGAAACAGATGAAGAATATCAGTTTCCGAAACGATGTTTTGCCTCTTAAAAACATGCTTTACCGCATAGCTCTGCGCATTACGCTAAGCAAAGAAGATGCGGAGGACATCGTTCAGGATACGCTGATTAGGATCTGGAACAGACGTGACGACTGGCAGGATATAGCCTCTATCGAGGCATTCAGCATCACAGTGTGCCGCAATATGTCCCTCGACAAGTTGAAAAAGGCCGGCAAGGTGAATGTGCTGTTTGGGGTTACAGATGATGATGCCGCTGACCCGGCATCCGACCCTTTCGAAAGAATGCACCACAAAGACCGCATTGAGATAGTAAGGCGTATCGTTGACAGCTTGCCTGAAAAACAGAGAATCTGTATGCAGCTGAGGGATTTCGAGGGGAAAAGCTACCGTGATATTGCCAAGATATTGGCAATTACTGAGGAACAGGTGAAGGTCAATATCTATAGGGCGAGGCAGACGGTGAAAAAAAAGTATCTTGAATACGACAAGTATGGATTATAAATACATAGAACAACTCTTGGAGCGCTACTGGAACTGCGAGACATCTTTAAGTGAGGAGGAAATACTACGCACCTTCTTCAGTCAGAAAGACGTGCCCGTCAGCCTGTTGAAATACAAGGATTTGTTCCGTTATCAGCAGGAAGAGAAGAAAACAGATGTCTTGGGCGATGATTTTGACGCTCGCTTGTTGACTCGCATAGAGGAGCCACAGCTTTGTAAGGTGCGCAGAATCAATGTTACGCATGGTCTCATGCCCCTGTTCAAGGCAGCTGCCGTAGTGGCGATATTCCTCACTCTTGGCAATGCCGCCCAAGTGGCATTCAGAGAGGACAACAGTGTCCAGGGCAGCACTGACGTAATACAGGGGGCTCAGGATGGGAAACCCGTGGCATTGGGTGATTCTGTAAAGACAGACACTATCAACAACAGCCTCCCCGACAATACGGTCATGCTTAAATAACGACATTTTTATGCTTACTCTATAACATCATGTTTAGTAAAACAACACTTGAGACTGTGAAGTCTCACCCATTTAAGATTTTCATTATATGCTAACGTAAAGCGAAGAGCCGCCTTCTAATTATCAAGGGCGGCTCTCTTTTTATTGACTCTTAGTGATTTCACATCACATTATTTCTCCCTATTATTACTAAGTATAGCCTTGTATTCATCGGGGCTGTTTATCAGACGGAACGCCTCCTGTGCCTGCTTGTCGTCGTTGAGCCCGTTTTCCACCGTTCCCGCCTGATAGTAATATGCTGTTGCTAAGTCATTCGAGATAAGGCGTATTATCACGTCCTTGTTGATGTCCAAGTCTTTTGCCAAGTTGTGCTTGAGCTTTTTCTCAAGGTTCTCAAACTCCTCCTTGGCATCATCATAGTAGCCTTCGAACCTTACTATCTCTTTCAGTGTTTTCAGTGCTTTCTCACTTTCTGGGTCGTAGGTGAAGCCACTGTTTATTACACGTTGCTTAAACTCCTCATAGTCCTCATCCGTAATCTTGAATTCCGATGCCGGTGCTATTGTGGGGTGTTTCGCCATATAGTTGATCTTGTAGTCAAGAAGCACTTCCGTTGAATCTAATCCGTTCACGGTCAGGTAGTAGGCGATGTTAGGCAGGGAGTCGGGACGCACCTCGATGTCGGGCTTTATGCCTCCACCATCACGCACCTCACGCCCGTTTGCTGTGTAGAACACCCGCGTCAGGCTGTCGGGTATGTGTTCGGTATAACCACCGTTGGCGTGTTTGTAGTTGATTGCCTGTATGCAGCGTCCGCTGGGCAGGTAATATTTGCTCTCCGTGAGTTTCAGTTGCCCGTTATATGATAGGTTCAGCGATACTTGCACAAGACCCTTGCCGTATGTGCGTGTGCCGAGCACTATGGCACGGTCTAAGTCTTGCAGGCTGCCGCACGTGATTTCCGATGCGCTTGCAGACTCTCCGTTCACGAGTACCACTATGGGCATCACGGTGTCTATCGGTTCTAACGATGTGGTGTAGTCGCTGTTCGATCTTTTCAGCTTTCCTACTTTCTTCACTACCGTAACATCCTTTGGTAGAAACATATTCACTATGTTCACCGCTTCGGATAGTGAACCGCCACCGTTGCCGCGCAGGTCAATGACTAAGCCTTTCATTCCTTGATTCCTCATTTCCACGAAAGCGTTGCGGAACTCCTTGTAGCAGTCGTCAGTGAAACTGTTAAGGTTGATATACCCGATACTGTCCTGACGCACGCCATAGTAAGGGATTGCCGGCATGGTTACTGCCCGTCTCGTTATCTTGAAGTCCATTGTCTCCCCTGTACTTGGACGCAGTATCTTGAGTATGAATGTCGTGCCGGCATCACCGCGCAGGTGGGAGCTAACATAACTCACGTCTTTGTCTGTCATCGTCGAGTCGTCAACGCTGAGGATGATGTCTCCCAATTTCAGCCCTGCTTCCGCAGCCGGTGTCCCCTCGTAAGGTTCTTCGATAATCACTCTTTTTATCTTTTGGTTGTAGCGGATTATAGAGCCGATACCCACGTATTTCCCGGTTATCATCGTCTTGAAATCGCTCACCTTGTCCTCTGGATAATACACAGTATAAGGGTCAAGCGAACGAAGCATCGAGTTGATACCAGTCCCAATCACCTCGTCGGCATTGAGCGTATCCACATACATCAGGTCTAAGTAACGGTATATCTCGTTGAACACTTCCATGTTCTTGCCGATCTCAAAGTTGTGGTCATTGCTCTCTTGTGCCGACACACTTGTGATAGGCAATAACGCTGTCGTTAACAGCAGAAAAAAAATCTTTCTCATCTTCATACGGTGTTTCTTCTTGCTTCCATGCCGCTTTTCTTACAAGTGTCTCTTGCTTGTCAGATAACATGAATTTGCAGTTGCAAAGTTACTCGTTTCGTGTTTATTTCATTACACTAAACAAAGAAATTATCGTATTTTATCCGAAAATTCATTTTTTTAGGTAAAAAGTTTGGCGGTTTCGCAAAATCATATTACCTTTGCCACGCAATTCAATATTGCATTTTATTGCTTCAATAGCTCAGTTGGTTAGAGCACCTGACTGTTAATCAGGGGGTCGTTGGTTCAAGTCCATCTTGAAGCGCAAAAAGTCTGGCTTATGTCGGACTTTTTTGTTGTTTCACAAATTAATGCTATATTTGCATTGGAAATGTAAAACACATATATAAAAATATGAGACGGAAAAGCAAAATTGCGGCAGCCTTACTCGCTTTTTTCTTCGGTGGCTTAGGCATCCACAAATTCTATTTAGGCAGGACAAGTATGGGACTTTGGTATCTTGTGTTCTCCTGGACAGGTATTCCATGTATCCTCGCTTTTATTGAGTTTTTCCAATACTTGTTTTGGAGCGACGAGAAATTTGATGCAAAATACAATCCTGGTTATTATTGCTATGAGAATTATGACCAGCCTAATCATTCCAATACTGCCGACGAGATTGAAAAGCTGTACCAACTCAAAGAAAAAGGTGTTATCACCGAAGAGGAATTTCAAAACCACAAGAAAAAATTGCTTTGATGAAAAGGATGAAATTTATTTCTTGGAACGTAAACGGACTGAGGGCTTGCGAGGGCAAGGGATTCAGTGATACTTTCAGGGCGTTGGACGCTGACTTTTTCTGTCTTCAGGAAACGAAAATGCAGGAGGGGCAGCTTGACCTTGAATTTGAGGGGTATAAGTCGTATTGGAACTATGCGGAGAAAAAAGGATATTCCGGTACGGCGATATTCACCAAGCATGAGCCACTGAATGTAACGTATGGTATAGGCATTGAAGAGCACGACCATGAGGGGCGTGTGATAACACTGGAACTGCCCGGCTTCTACCTTATCAATGTATATACGCCGAACTCACAGGACGGATTGAGGCGTTTGGATTACAGGATGAAATGGGAGGACGACTTTTTGGCATACATAAAGAAATTGGATGCCGTTAAGCCGATAATAGTATGTGGTGATATGAATGTCGCCCACAACGAGATTGACCTTAAAAATCCCAAGACAAACCGTAAGAACGCCGGTTTTACAGATGAGGAGCGTGCCAAGTTCACGCAGTTGCTTGACAGTGGATTTACCGACACTTTCCGCCACTTCTATCCCGATTTGGAAGGTGTCTATTCCTGGTGGTCATACCGCTTCCGTGCACGAGAGAAGAACGCCGGTTGGCGTATCGACTATTTCGTGGTATCAAACCGCATTGTCACTGAAATGCAGTCAGCCTCCATCCATAACGAAATTTTCGGCTCTGACCACTGTCCTGTGGAATTGAAAATGGCAAAGATTTTTTAAATCTTTGCCATTTTCACTGCGTCTATAGCACACTCATCGCCCTTGTTGCCGAGACTTCCTCCGCTTCGTTCCTTTGCCTGCTGCAGGTCGTTGGTGGTGAGGAGTCCGTAGATTATCGGAACATTGCAGATAGTGTTTAGACGGGCTATGCCGAATGTTACCCCCTGGCAGATATAGTCAAAATGAGGTGTCTCGCCTCTTATCACACTGCCGAGGATGATGATAGCGTTGTATTTGTTGGAATCTGCCATTCTGTGGGCAGCATATATAAGTTCAAAACTGCCTGGAACGGTCGTAACGTGTATGTTCTCCTCTTTTGCCCCACATCTTTTCAATGTGCTGATAGCACCCTTCAGCAGCGCACCCGTAATATCAGCATTCCACTCCGCCACGGCGATACCGAATGACAAATCGTGAGCATCAGGCACTTTTGAGGAATCGTAATCAGAGAGATTGTGCAGCTCTGTTGCCATTATTTCACGGATACGCGTTCGATATACTTGTCAATCTCGTTGTAGATACGTGAATTGACATATTTTGACTTGATGTCTTGGTAAATCTTCAAAGCCTCGTCTTTCTTGTTCTGGCTCTCAAGGATTTCACCTGCCTGAAGCAGGAATACAGGTGAAAGACTGTTGTTGACACCTTCATCGGCTTTGCTGTCCGCCATCTTTGCCGCTTTCTTCAACTTCTCCACAGCCTTGTCATATTGCTTTACGTGGGCGTAGGCGTTGCCCAATGCAGCCACTGCTGCAGGACTGATCATCTGGTCGCCTGATGTTGAGAATTTATCAAGATATTTCACTGCATCCTCCCATTTGTCAAGGTTGGCATAGCAGATACCGGCATAGAGATTGGCAAGATTACCCGCTTTCGTGCTGCCATAATCAGATATGATGCCTAAGAAGCCCTTGTAGCCTATGCTGTCACCTTTAAGTGCCAACTCATATTGCTGTGCGGCGAAATAGTCCTGGCCCTTTGCCAAGGCGGTGCTTGCCTCCTGCTCCCTTGGCACTGAAACGTAATTCTTGTAGAGTATTACACCCGCAATCACGAGTATTATCACGACGACAGCTATGATGATGGTATTCTTGTTCTTTACCAAGACCGCTTCTTTCTTGCTCAGGGCATCGCTCATCGTGTCCTTCTTTTCATTATGTTTTGCCATTTATCTGTTTTTTATGCTTAGATAGTTTATAAAGTGCGGCAAAATTACTTATTTTATATCAGATAGTGAAATTTATTGTTGACTTTTTTTGTTTTAACTGCCAAAACAAGTAACTTTGCATTAAAGAAGCACGGCGGAAAAAGATGTTCATAAACAGAATTAACATAGTAAATTACAAGAACCTGCAAGACGTCAACATCTGTCTTTCGCCAAAAATCAATTGTCTTATCGGCCTGAATGGGGAGGGAAAGACTAATTTCCTCGATGCCGTTTATTATCTTTCCTTTTGCCGCAGCGCATACACAACCCTCGATTCCCATGTCATCCGGCACGACGAGGATTTTTTCATGCTTGAGGGCGATTATCTCAATGAGAGAGGCGAGCCAGTGAATGTGTTCTGCGGTATGAAGCGCGGAGCGAAGAAGCATTTCAAGCGCGACAATAAAGAGTATAAAAGGCTGTCGCAGCATATCGGCCTGATCCCTCTTATCCTCGTCTCACCGTCTGACACCATACTCATTGAGGGAGGCAGCGAGGAGCGACGCAGGCTGCTGGATGTTGTCATATCGCAATATGACAATATGTATATCGATGCCCTGACCAACTACAACAAGGCACTGTTGCAGCGCAACGCCATGCTGAAAGCGGAGGAAATGCCCGACGACCAGCTAATCAGTATCTTGGAGGAGCAAATGGCGGAGTATGGCGAGATGGTATTTTCCAAACGGGAGGCCTTCATCACGCAGCTCATCCCTCTGTTCCAGAAATATTATACCAGCATTTCACGTGAGAAGGAGCATGTGTCGCTGCGGTATATATCACACTGCCAGCGCGGACCGTTGCTCGACATCATACGCCGGGACCGACTCAAAGACCGTGCCGTGGGTTATTCCCTGCATGGCATACACCGCGATGATCTTGAGATGCTTATCGATGATTATCCCGTTAGGCGGGAGGGCAGTCAGGGACAGAACAAGACTTTCGCCATCGCACTCAAACTCGCACAGTTTGACTTTCTGAAACTCACCTGCTCCAAGACACCGCCCATTTTGCTCCTCGATGACATCTTCGACAAACTCGATGCCACACGTGTGGAACAGATCGTGCACATCGTGGCGAGTGATGATTTTGGCCAGATCTTCCTCACCGACACCAACCGCGATAACCTCGACAGGATTTTGCAGGACAGCGTATCCGACTATAAGATTTTCTCCGTTGAGGGCGGCAACATTATTGAGAAGGAGGCAATGGTATGAAAAGGCGTGAAACGTTGCCACTGTCGCAGGTTCTTCAGGAATGTCTCCGTGAGAACGGCTTGGAGACCCCTTTGCTGCACCGGCGTGTTATCGATTCATGGGCTAAGGTCATGGGAAACACCATAAATAGCTATACTGGCGACAAGTTCATCAAAAACCAGACACTCTTCGTCAAAATCTTCAACCCCGCACTCCGTGCCAACCTATGCATGATGCGGGAACGTATCGTTGAAAACCTCAATAAAGAAGTGGGAAGCAAGGTGATATATCACATCAAATTCTTCTAAAATCCACTAAGCCCCAATCTTCATTAGTTTCGCTGATTTTGCTCACGCTCGGCAATGTTCAAACATGTTTGACATTGCAATTGCACTCGCTTAACCACAAAATTTTTCATTTTTCATTTGATTACACCCGCATCGAATTTTATTTTTTATTTTTGCCGTAGGCATCGCTCCGCTTGAACAGTTGTTCTATATCTATCGACAGTGTTCCACTGAAAGTAGTTCCTGTGGTAACTGGAGAGTTGTACTGAAACACTTTAGAGCGGTAATTGAACAAGTTGTCAACCGACAGGAGCAGGTTGAACGCACGGCGTATTCGCTGGGACAAAGCCAATTTCCATATCGAGTACGCCGGTGATGATGTCAGAACGTCACGGCTGCTGTAATCACTTGCGTAGGTATAATAATTCACGCTCGACAGCACCCTCCCCGAGAAAATCACGTCAAACTCATAGTCGCGCAGAGTCTTGCGGTAGTCGATCTTCACTGTCAGTGAATGAGGACGGGTATCGGAATATTTCAGATTTCCACCGCGGGCTATTTCGTGAAAATAGGCATACGACACTTTAGCCCCTATGCCGCAGGGATAGCGTCCCATCAGGGTGACATCCGCCCCTACGAGGTCGCGGCCCTTGATATTCTGATACACCATTGAGCCGTTGCTGATACTTGTAACGAGCGATGAATCCCAAAGGGTTGTTATCTCGTTGCCCATGATGTTGAAATATCCCGTCGCCGTGATACTGTAACGCTTGTAGGCATATTCCCCCGACAGTGCGAAACTGTGGCTGTGCTCTGCCGTCAGGCTTGAGTTGCCGTATATCATGAATATGCTCCCCATATCGAAATTCATGTATTTCTCTTTCAGCGTCGGCGCACGGAAGCCTCTTGAGTAGGAAGCACGCACGTTGAGGTTGCCAACGCTGTACATCGCGGCGATCTTCGGACTGACATTCCAGGAGCTCTTAGACAGCCAGTCGGCGCGTAGCCCGCCCACGAGATTCCAGTGCTCGTTGATTTTCCACTCTGCCTGCGTGAATACATCGGCGGTATATTCACTGTGGCTGCCGTTGTCGTCAAACTGGTAGGACATCAGGTAGTCGCTCATGGCATCACCGCCTGCTATCCATGTCACACCGCAACTGAAATCATGGGTATATAGCACCCGCAGGGAGTTCTGCACGTTCTTGTAGTCTATAAAGTCTTTCCTTATTCTCGTGTAGTATTCGCTCTTGTCGTAACGGTCGAAGGTGTACGACACGTTGAGCCTGTCGCTGGTTCCCAATGTGCCCTGCCACTGCAGCCCACCCATGAAGTCGCGCGCGCGGTTGTTCTTGTATTCGGAATAGTTGCGCTCATGGAAATAATATCCGGCATGGCCCGTCAGCAGGTTCTTACTGTCAATCTGGTAGGAGAGCCTCTCCTTGAAGTTCCACTGGCGGTTGCCGTAAACGGTGGTGCGCCCATCGCCCTCCCGGTCCTTGATGTCGTAGGTGTCTATGCTGTTGGTCTGGACGTTGGTAAGCGAGGTGAACTGTCCCGTCTTGAAGCCCACTGAGCCGCCATGTCGCTGCTCTCCGTGCGTGCCGAAATGTGTGTTCACATTGGTTGACCAAGCCTCCTTAGGTCGCCTTGTGATGATGTTCATCACTGCTCCTACAGAATTTGAGCCGTACAGGGCGGAGGCTGCCCCTTTGATGATTTCTATGCGTTCTATGTCGTCGGTGTTCAGGCGCAGATAGTCGGCATTGTCCAATGTCTCGCCCGCAAGACGCTCCCCATCAACCAAGATAAGTATTGACAGACCACCTAATCCCGACATGGTCAGCGACACCTGTTGGTCCATGGAAAATGTGAATTCTAGTCCCGGTATTTCCTCTGTCAGCACGTCTTTAAGGTTTGTGGCATCTGTTTTCAGTATCTCGTCACGGGTGATTATCTGTGTTACTACCGGAGCCTTGACAAGCAGACGAGGCGTGCGTGTGCCCGTCACGGTTACCGTGTTCAGGTTGATAAGGTCCTCGTCAAGGGTGAACGACAGCCCCGTGGCGTTGCTCTGGTTAACAACTTTCACGTCCGGCTTATATCCAAGCAGGTGAGCCGTGATGGAATAACATCCTTCTGGGAGCTGCAGTGAGAACCGTCCGTCCTTGTCGGCTTGGGTGGCGTAAGACTTCCCATCCACGCTCACGTAAGCGTAGGGCAACGGTTTACCATCATTCGTCACCACCTGACCGCACACGCAATACTCCCCTCCCAACACCGTGATAGGGGTGATGACTGCTGAAAATATTGCGCTAAGAATAACGGCTGATAGTCTTCTCATTATTGAAATTCCACAGGATACAGATAGTCAAACGAGATATATCCCTTTGTGTCGTAGTAATATGGATTGGAGAAACCCGTGAAACGCACCGCCACGTATCTCCCGTCGTTAAGGCGCAACAGATAGACCTTGTTGGATGGCGTGTATATCGGCGGCATATAGGAGATGTTCACGTCAAGCCACTTGGTCATCTCTGTATTCAGAGAGTCATCATCATATATAATATATAGGTCAAGCATGTGCGACATATCAATGATAATCTGCCCTCGTGTGTCACTCACCATTTCTGTTTCCTCAGGCTCAGTGAACACACCTCCATGAATCGCTGTCTGTAGATCATCGAGCGAGGTATATGTTGTCTCCATCACAGAGCCCCCATTGGTCTTGCAGTCGTAGCGGTGCAGTGCGAAAGTCCACTCTTCAGGAATATTTAGTGAGTCTTTGTAGTCAAGAGTGGTGACCTCACCGTTGTCCAAGTTTATATAAACCCATTTGGTATAGTCGGTAGCATCGATGTATGCGTATGAGTTGCCGGTCTGTCCGCTTGCCGGCATTTCTGACATATCGTCATAAATAGAATCGCATGATAGGAGGGTGCTTACCATTCCTATCATGCTGATTATCATTGTTGCCTTGACCAAAGCTCCCGACATGACAATATATTATTCTTGTGAGGCTGGTGTGAGGGTCAGCGTCGTACCGCCCATAACCGATGGCAAGGTCAATACTATGTTAAAGTCAGTCTTGCTGTTTATCGTGCCGCTCACCGTGCAGGCGTAATCGGCCGGAGTGCCTGTCGATATCCCATTGCTCGACATTCCGAATTTTTCCAAATAATCTGCCGACATCTGCATATTGAACAAGCCGCTACCGTATATTGTGTAGCTTCCGTTGCTGTTTTCTGTTACTGCTATCGAGGTTAACTCGAAATTTCCACAATCTCCTGTGTATGACAGTTTTGCTGTATTTTTGCCGTCTTTCGACAAAACGATAGTCTGGGCATCAAAAGACAAATTGGCATACTGCATACTCATCGTAAGCGTTCCTGTATAACTGCCCTCTAAGCTACTCCAATTTATTTGATTGTTATCCTCGTCATCATCGCTGCATGACATGGTAGTGAAACCGATAGCGAGAACCACCAAAACAAACCAATACCTGAAAATTTTTTCCTTTGTCATAATAATCATTTTATTTAAATCCGGTGCAAATTTACATATACAAATTGAAAATCTGCCATTTAAGCAATTTATTTCGCAGCTTTTGTTTTCAGCTCCGGATAACTTATTCTTGTGTGGTAGATCGACATCAGCCTTTCTGTCATCACCTGCTTCGCAACGGTGATGTCGCGGAACGTTATCGGACAGTTGGCGAAAAATCCGTCATCCACCTGAGAATCTATAATCCGGTTTACTAAACGCGATATGCTCTCCTCTGTGTATTCTGGCAAGGAGCGCGACGCCGCCTCCACGGAATCGGCCATCATAAGTATTGCCTGCTCGCGCGTTGACGGGTCCGGGCCCGGATAGGAGAACATCGACTCGTCTATCGGTTCGTCTGGATGCTCGTTCTTGTAGGATATGTAGAAATACTTCGTCTTTCCCGTGCCGTGATGCGTCTTTATGAAATCTTTTATTATACTTGGCAGATTGTATTTCTCCGCTGTTTTCAGTCCCTCCGTAACATGACTTATCACTGTCTGCGCCGCCTCGATGCGCGACATCTTGTCAAGAGGGTTGACACCGGCCTGGTTCTCTGTGAAAAATGCCGGGTCTTTCATCTTTCCGATGTCGTGGTACATCGCTCCGGTTCTCACCAACTGTGCTTTCGCGCCGATTTTAGTGGCTATCTCCACGGCAAGATTACCCACCATGATGGAGTGCTGGAAGGTGCCCGGGGCCTCCTCGCTGAGGTTGCGAAGCAGTTCCTTACTCGTGTTCGAAAGCTCGATAAGCGTAACGTTGGATATGAAGCCGAACATCTTTTCTATGATGAGCATGAGAGGATATACGAACAGAAGGAGAACACCGTTCACAATGAAGTATTTGTACATGCTGTGGTCCATTGTGGTGATGCTGTTGTCCTGCATCAGCTGTATGCTGAAATAAATCGCACTGCTCCCAATGGTAACAAGCAAAGCCGTCTTGAACAGTTGCGAGCGTGAAGACAGCTCCCGCAATGAATAGATTGCCACCAAGCCGGCCACAAGCTGCACGATGATGAACTCATACTGGTATTTCACTGCTGCCGCGCATATCAGCACCATGGTGACATGGGTGAGGAACGCCGTCCGCGAATCTAAGAACACGCGGATGAAAATCGGTGCCATCGTGAATGGCAGCACATACACGCTGAGAATGTTGTTAGTCATCATCAGCGATACAAACACAGGGAATATTATAATCATCGCATAGAGCATCATTATGCTGCGTGGCTTCTCAAAATAGTCCTTGCGGAATAGACGCAGGAAAATCGTGAACAGAATGATCATAATGCCCACGAAAAGCACCTGACCGGCTATGGTCGATGGTATAGTGCTCACCGTGGCGCTACGCCGCTGCGTCTCTTTCTCAAAGGAGTTAAGAACACGGAAAAGATAATCGTCAACAATCTCACCCCTGTCGATGATTTTCTGACCGCTAAGCACCATGCCGCTTGCCAAAGGCACACTGCCAAGAATGTCCTCTTTCTCTGTCTCGCTACGCTCCTCGTCATACGTCAGATTGGGAAGTATATACTCGTTGAGGTCGCACTTCTGTAACGTCTGACGCTGAGCGGCAAGCCTCGCATCCGTGAACAGCTCCTCGTAGGCCGTCAGCGTGGAGTAGAAATTCCTAAGTAGCATACTCGTGGCGTTCTTACCGTTCACAAGCCGGATCATCTTCATGGTGTCGGGACTCAACTCCGAGTATTCCGGTGCATTCATTATTCCCGCCTGGTACAGCCGGTGCAGATGCTCGGCTACCATTTTCACGTAGTCGTCCGAGAGGCCTGGAATGCCCTCCTTGTAATCGTTCAAGAACCTCCCCAACTGCTCTTGCTCCACTGCCTTGTTGTAGTTGTAGTAAGGCTCGAAATTCTTTATTATCGTGTCCTGCTCCGCCTTTATAGCCTCCTCAGTCTTGTATATCGGGAAGTCAAACTGGGCAATAAGAGAGCTGTACATCCAGGGTTTTCCCACGTCATAGCTGAACTGTGGGCCGCTGTTACGAGGGAGGAAGAACACTATTATCGAGACGGTAATCAGGATAAGCGCGGTATGCGTAAGCGCATTCCGCCAATAAAGTTTGTCAGTATTGTATAGTCTGCTCATTTTCTCTTTTGTTTCTACATCAGTCTGCGAAAATAGTAAAAAAATACTCCACTTTGAAAAAAAAGATTGTAAATTTGCACAAAAATATACAAGGCACTTTAATTTGTGCCTGAATGATTATTGCTTTATGGAGGAAAACAGAAAAGTAAAAGTGCGCTTTGCGCCAAGTCCTACAGGGCCTCTGCATATAGGTGGTGTCCGTACCGCATTGTATAATTACCTCTTCGCACGACAGCATCATGGCGACTTCATCTTCAGAATCGAGGACACAGATTCTCACCGTTTCGTGCCCGGTGCGGAGGAATATATCATCGATGCCTTGCGCTGGCTCGGCATCAAGTTCGACGAGGGCGTGGGCATCGGAGGCAAGAATGGCCCTTACAGGCAGAGTGAGCGGAGACATATCTATAAGAAATATGTTGACCAACTGCTCGACGAGGGAAAGGCTTACGTGGCATTCGATACCCCAGAGGAGCTGGACGCCAAGCGCAATGAGATAAAAAACTTCCAGTATGACTCCTCGACACGTGGCATCATGCGCAACTCCCTGACTCTCTCCAAAGAGGAGACCGAAAGCCTTATCGCTGATGGCAAGCAGTATGTGGTGCGTTTCAAAATACAGCCTGGTGAGGAGGTTCTTGTTCACGACCTTATACGTGGGGATGTCAGGGTCAAAAGCGATGTCATCGACGACAAGGTGCTTTACAAGAGTGCCGACGAGCTGCCTACATACCACCTTGCCAATATCGTTGACGACCACCTCATGGAGATTACTCATGTGATACGCGGAGAGGAATGGCTGCCCAGCGCACCTCTGCACGTGCTCCTTTACAGAGCACTCGGCTGGCAGGACACCATGCCGCAGTTCGCGCACCTGCCTCTCCTGCTTAAACCCGATGGCAAGGGGAAGCTCAGCAAGCGCGACGGCGACCGTCTCGGCTTCCCTGTGTTTCCACTCGAATGGATCGACCCTAAGACAGGGGAGACTTCCACCGGTTTCCGCGAGCAAGGCTATTTTCCGGAGGCGGTGATCAATTTCCTTGCCTTGTTGGGCTGGAACCCAGGTACGGAGCAGGAGATCTTCTCCCTCGATGAGCTTGTGGAGCAGTTTGACATCGCCAAGTGCAACAAGTCGGGTGCGCGTTTCGACTTCCAGAAAGCCATCTGGTTCAACCATGAGTATATCCTTAAGAAAAGCAACGAGGAGATAGCCAACCTCTTCGCTCCCATCGTCGTGGGAAACGGCATCGATGAGCCTATGGAGCGCATAGTGAAAGTGGTCTCGATGATGAAAGACCGCGTCAGCTTCGTCAAGGAGTTGTGGCCGCTGTGCTCCTTCTTTTTCGTCCCGCCTACCGAATACGATGAGAAAACAGTGAAGAAACGCTGGAAAACCGACTCGCCGCAGGTCATGAGCGAGCTTGCCGACCTCCTTGCACGTCAGGATGACTTCTCGATAGAGGCTCAGGAGAAGGCTGTTATGACTTGGATAGAGGAAAACGGCTACAAGCTTGGAGACGTGATGAACGCATTCCGCCTTGCCCTCGTGGGCATCGGCAAGGGTCCCGGCATGTTCGACATCTCGTCATTCTTAGGCAAAGAGGAGACATTGAGGCGGCTCAGCAAGGCCATCACCGCTATTAAAGCATAAGGAATTTATTACCGTCGATGTATCAAATTTTTATTTGTCTATACACCGCAGGGGTCTTCATAGTCAGCCTTTTCAAGGAAAAGGCAAGGAAGATGTGGAAGGGCGAAAGAGCAGCTTTCAAAATCCTAAGGCAGAAAGCCGATCCAAATGCCCGATACGCCTGGTTTCACGCCTCCTCCCTTGGTGAGTTTGAGCAGGGACGTCCTATTATGGAGCGTCTGCGCAGGGAGCATCCACAATACAAAATACTGCTCACTTTCTTCTCGCCTTCTGGTTATGAGGTGAGAAAGAATTATGAGGGTGCCGATGTTATATGCTACTTGCCCCTTGACACATGTTTCTGGGCGAGGAAATTTCTCGACATGGTAAATATTGAGGTGGCTTTCTTCATCAAGTATGAGTTCTGGTGGAATTATCTCAGGCTTCTTCAATGCAGGAATATCCCGGTTTACAGTGTCAGCAGCATTTTCCGTCCCAAACAGATCTTCTTCCGGTGGTATGGGCATGACTACCGGAGGGTGCTCAACTGTTTCACACGTTTCTTCGTGCAAAACGAGGCAAGCAGGCAACTGCTCGCCACATTGGGTATCACCAATGTAGATATCACCGGCGACACACGTTTCGACAGGGTGATACAGATAAAGGCTCAAGCAATGCAACTGCCTGTCGTCGAGGCTTTCAAGCACGACAGCAGGGTGTTCATCGCCGGCAGCAGCTGGCTTCCCGACGAGGAGATATTTATCCGTTACTTCAACAGCCATCCAGAGTGGAAAATGATTATCGCACCTCACTTGATAGGTAACGACAGGATACAGCAGATACTTTCGCTTCTGCGATGTGATGCCATACGCTATACCGAGGCGACAGAGCACAACGTAAAAAACATACGCTGTCTCATAATCGACTGTTTCGGCCTGCTTTCGAGTATCTATGGATATGGAGACGTAACTTACATAGGCGGTGGCTTCGGCGTGGGCATCCACAACGTCCTCGAAGCCGCAGTGTGGGGCGTGCCGGTGATCTTCGGTCCCAACAACCAGCGTTTCCAGGAGGCGCGCGACCTGCTCGTTTCCGGCGGTGGGCACCAGATAGACTGTTATGAGCACTTTGAGCGCATTATGGATGCTTACATCGCCGATGACAGCCTCCGGAAGATGGATGGCAGTAAATCCGCCAACTATGTCAACAGCAAGGCTGGCGCCACCGACAGGATCTTGTCCGCCGTCGGACTGTAAGTGGTTGACATTAGCAAATGTTCAGCAAAGGGTAGGGACATGTCACCCAATGTGGGATATAATTTATTATGTCCGCTCGTTCTCAAAAGAACGAATGTATATCAAATGAAAATGAAAAGAATTAAATCTATAAAACTATGAGACAGAAAATATTTACAATATTCACTATTTGCCTTTTGGCAACGGTGTTTTGTTCCGCACAACAGCGAAAGGAGATAACTCTTTCTGACAACTGGCTGTTCTCACGCGACAGCATGAGCTGGCAATACGTCTCTGTGCCGCACGACTGGGCCATCAACGGACCCTTCGACAAGGCCTGGGACTTGCAGTGTGTCGCCATAGAGCAGAATGGCGAGACAGAAAAGACGGAGAAGTCAGGACGCTCCGGTGCATTGCCCTGGATAGGCAAGGGCTATTACACCACTAAGATACGGTTGGATGATGCCCCTGCCAACGCAGAGCTGCTGTTCGATGGTGCCATGAGCGAGCCTACGGTCTCTATCAACGGCAGTGTTGCCGGCTACTGGGCTTACGGCTACAATGCGTTCCGCATCGATGCCACGCCATTCCTGCACAAAGGCGATAATGTAATCGAGGTGAGCCTAAAAAATGTGGAGGAAAGCAGCCGCTGGTATCCTGGCGGCGGTCTTTTCCGCCCTGTGAAACTCATCCTTACCGGTGCCGTGAGCATTGACACGTGGGGCAGTTGGTTCCGCACTGTTTCGGCTGACAACAAGAAGGCGAATGTCAGTGTGGCTACTCAACTGCATGGCTTTGAGGGTATCGACAACATCACCGTTACAACACGGCTTTTGGATAATGACGGCAATGAGGTGGCAACCTCTACAAGCAACATCGACGACAACGGTTGTGCAACGGCTGCCATGACTGTCTCCAATCCTAACCTCTGGTCGCCAGAATCGCCTTACCTCTACTCTCTTGTTACGAGTGTCAGCAAGGATGGAAACATAGTTGACCAGACTACTCAGCATGTGGGTATCCGCACCGTTTCTGTCTCGGCGAAAAACGGCTTCCAGCTCAATGGCGTTACACGCAAGATAAAAGGTGTCTGCCTACACCATGACCTCGGTCCTCTTGGGGCCGCCGTCAACAAGGCTGCTATCATCAGGCAGGTGAGGATGATGAAGGAGATGGGCTGTGATGCCATACGCACCTCGCACAATATGCCCTCCTCCTTGCAGATGGAGGTGTGCGACTCGATGGGTATGATGGTGATGGCGGAGAGTTTCGACATGTGGATATACCCAAAGTGCGCTAACGGTTATGCGCGTTTCTTCAACGACTGGGCAGACAAAGATATCACAAACCTCGTGCTCAACCACCGCAACCACCCTTGTATTGTGATGTGGAGCATAGGCAATGAAATCCCTGAGCAGTGGAGCGAGGAGGGGCGCGAGATCTCACGCCACTTGCAGGACCTCTGCCACCAGTTGGACCCTACACGCCCTGTCACGCAGGGCATGGACCGCCCCGACGAGGCTCTCAAGTCGGGTTTCGCCCAGGTGATGGACATACCGGGTTTCAACTACCGTGTACATAAATATGACAGTAATATCAAACAGTTGCCGCAGGGTTTCCTGCTTGGCAGCGAGACAGCCTCTACGGTAAGCTCACGTGGCGTTTACAAGTTTCCTGTCAACGTTTCTGACTGGGCGGTTTATCCCGATGGACAGTGCTCAAGTTATGATACTGAGTATTGCACCTGGAGCAACCTCCCTGATGACGACTGGCAGATGCAGGACGACCGCAAGTGGGTGATCGGCGAGTTCGTCTGGACGGGCTTCGACTATCTCGGTGAGCCGACGCCTTACGATGAGTATTGGCCATCCCGCTCCAGCTATTTCGGCATCTGCGACCTTGCCGGACTGCCCAAGGACCGCTACTGGCTCTACCGCAGTCATTGGCGCAAGGATACGCCTACACTCCACCTGTTGCCACACTGGAACTGGCAGGGCAGGGAAGGGGAAGTGACGCCGGTGTATTGTTATACGTCTTACCCCTCCGCAGAGCTCTTCGTGAACGGCAAGAGCTATGGGCGCAAGTTTTTCGACAAGTCATCGCGCCTTGACCGCTACCGTCTGCGCTGGAACGATGTGCTTTATGAGCCGGGCGAGCTCAAAGTGGTGGCTTACGACGAGAAGGGCAATGTGGCTGACACTCAGATAGTCAATACGGCAGGGCAGCCCGACCACCTCGAGCTTGTGGCTGACCGCGACGTCATCTCCTCGAAAGGCCATGACCTCTCGTTTGTTACCGTGACGATGAAAGACAAAGACGGCAACACCTGCCCTGTGGCCGACAACATGCTTACATTCAATGTCTCCGGCGCCGGCTCGTTCCGTGCCGCCTGCAACGGGGATGCCACATCTCTCGTAACGTTCAACTCCACACGCATGCCTCTGTTCAACGGACAGCTTGTGGCTATCGTGGAGGGTAACACCAAAGGCACCGCCACATTGACTGTCAGTGCCGATGGCCTTCCTGATGCCACGCTCCCGATAACCGTGGAATAATCATATTTTCCTCCATCCCTTTGTGGGTTGGCTATGGTGGCTTTTTCAAAATTTTTAACTTTATAATCAATCCTCGTTTGAAAGAGATTAAATAATTTTGCATTTAAATATGCATAATCGAAAGAAATCGGCGTTGTTTATTCAAAGAATGTCATTCCTTGACGATATAAGTTACTCAATTCTATGAAAATAATGCTCGCCTGCCGCTCTCTCGCGGTGCTTCTCTTCTCTGCTTTCCTTTGCCTCAACATCCTTGCGGCAGAGAAAAAACAGCCTTATATTCCCATGGACTACTCCTCCTGTGGCTACCACGCTTCAGAAATAGCCATCCCAGACGTGGATAACGTCATCTATGTCAGCGCGCGCAATGGCGACTGCCATGATGTGTTGCAGCGAGCCATCGACTATGTGGCTTCGCTCGAGGCTGACAGTTGCGGGCACAGGGGTGCAGTGCTGCTCGGCGAGGGCGTCTTCTACATCGCAGAGCCGCTTAGGATAAAGGCTTCCGGCATTGTCGTAAGAGGCACAAGCAGAAACAAGACTATCATTGTAAAACGCGGCGTTGACCGCGGCGCGCTGCTATATATCGAGGGCAGCTGGGAAATGACAGGCGGAGATACCATTGCCGTAACCGACAAGAAAGTGCCTGCCGGTTCTGTGATAATCGGCTTGGAGACTACCGAGGGACTTCAGGAGGGCGACAGGATACGTCTTGTGCGCCCGTCAACGGAGGACTGGATTTTCCAGCTTGGCTGCAACGACTATGGAGGTGGACTTGACTATACAGGGTGGAAACCGGGCGACATCGATATCACGTGGGAAAGGACCATTGTAGCCATACAAGGGGACAGTATCATTATCGACTCTCCTATCACCACCACCTTAGACTCAAGGTGGGGCGGCGGCTTTCTCATCACCGGGCATAATGAGGCGGAGATTACCGAATGTGGGGTTGAGAACCTCACTCTTTCCTCCGATTATCATGCCACTAACGCAATGGACGAGGACCACTGCTGGGATGGTATCTGGATGGAGAACGCCCGCGACTGCTGGGTAAGGCGTATCAATTTCAGCCATTTTGCCGGTTCCGTGGTAAACCTGCAGATGGGAGCAAGCCGCATAACCGTAGAAAACTGTATCGCAAAAGACCCCATTTCTGAAATCGGAGGCTGGCGCAGAAACGTGTTCTTTACCAGAGGACAACAGACGCTGTTCCAACGCTGCGTGTCGCACGAGGGAATGCACGACTTTGCGGCGGGTTTCTGTGCGGCGGGTCCTAACGCTTTCGTGCAGTGTGAGGCAGATGGCGCTCTCGGTTTCAGTGGCAGCATCGGCTCGTGGGCGGCAGGACTGCTCTTCGACATCGTGAACATAGAGGGCAACAATATAAGTTTCAGAAACCTTGAGCAGTTCCAGTTTGGCACCGGCTGGAACACCGCCAACAGTATGCTGTGGCAGTGTACCGGCTCCGCTATCTATTGCTACTCGCCTGACATCGACGACCAGAACAGTGCCAACGGGTGCTGGGGAATGCTCACCGGCAACGGCAAGTGGTCTTCCAGCAACGACCATGTCTCACCGCGCAGCCTTTTCTATTCTCAGTTGAAAAAACGCATGGGTGAAAATACAATAGAGGGCTACCTGCTCCCCTTGAACACAAATGTGCCAAGTACACCTGACCTTGATGTCGCACAGGAGTTGGCGCAACTGTCGCTTGAGGAGCCGCGTCTTACCATGGAGGCGTGGATAGATTCCATTCCTTACACCGCAAGCACCGACCCAGACAGCTTGTTGAGCGTGAACGACCTCACAGAGGGAGTCTTCGACAATGTGGATGATGAGCCCCCACATGTGTTCGGCGTAACTGACGGGCATATCACTTTCGACGGTAAACTCATCGTGGGCAACAGATACCATATCCCCTGGTGGAACGGCAGGGTGAAGGACAGCTTCCTAAGAAAAGGCGCCAAACCGGCCATAACGCGCTTCGTGCCGGGGCGTGAGGGCACGGGCCTCACCGACCGCATAGATGTAGTGGTGAACTTCCTCGTCAACAAAAACTATTGTATGCTTGACCATAACTATGGCCTGTGGTATGACCTGCGACGCACAGACCATGAGAGGGTCAGCCGCGCAGACGGTGATGTGTGGGCTCCTTTCTATGAGCAGCCCTTCGCCCGCACAGGCAATGGCAAGGCTTGGGACGGCCTTTCTCTTTATGACCTTACAAAACCTAACAGGTGGTACTGGGCACGACTGAAAGAATATGCCCAAAAAGGCGGGGAACAGGGCAAGCTGTTGTTCCACCAAAACTATTTCCAGCACAACATCCTTGAGGCGGGGGCACACTGGGTTGACTGCCCTTGGCGCCCCGTGAACAATGTGAACAACACCGACTTCCCTGAGCCTGTGCCCTTCACAGGCGACAAGCGTATCTTCATGGCGGAACAGTTTTACGACGTTACCGACAGTGTCCTCGTGCCGCTACATAAACAGTATATCCGACAGTGCCTCGATAATTTCAGGGATAACGACAACGTTATCCAGCTTACCAGCGAGGAATACACCGGGCCTCTGCATTTCGTCCGCTTCTGGCTTGAGACAGTGGCTGAATGGGAGCAACAGACTGGCCTCCACCCCATGATAGCACTCAGTTGCACTAAAGATGCTCAGGATGCCATACTTGCTGATACCTTATTATCTAAAGTGGTGGACATTATCGACATCCGTTATTGGCATTACAACACCGACAGCATTTTCGCCCCAGCAGCAGGCACCAATATGGCGCTACGACAACTGAAACGCAAAATCCTCATCGGCGATGTCGGCTTTGCCGAAATATACAACTCCGTCAACGAATACCGCTCCCGGTACCCTGGCAAGGCGGTTACCTACTACTCTGAAAACTATGAGCCCTTTGGCTGGGCTGTCCTCATGGCAGGCGGCTCCTGCCCTAATGTGAAGATCAACGACGAGAAACTGCTCTCCGACATCGTGAGGATGAATCATGTCAGCGGGGAGGGCGGCTCCGACATTTTGGTCATCGGCGATCCCGATGTGGGTTACCTCGTCTATTCACACGGCGTGCCCATTCATGGCCTTGAAATACAACCCGGCACTTACCGCATACATACCGTGGACATCGACAGCGGTGAGGTCTCCACCGCCAAGAAAAGCATCGGCATCAAGGACAAATACAACATCAAGGTTGACGATGGGAAAGACGAGGCCTTCTGGCTCGAAAGATTAAAGTAAACTTTTAATTGCTAACTTTTATTTTGTGGGTGAAGTGAACTTTTTCTTTGAAAAAAATATAATTTTCTTAATTTAAAGTTAGAAAATAC
>JAJPZD010000183.1:0-1107 GCA_021204605.1 Prevotella sp. | reverse complement strand
ATTTTGTACTTTATTTTGAAAATATCGTGTTTTATTTATAACTTTGCAACCTAAACTTTATCTTAAATTCTGTTCAAATAAACATTTTATCATGAAAAAATTAAATCTACTAAAATTCGGCTTTCTAAGCCTCTTTTGTCTGCTTGCGTCTATGACGTGGGCTACGACGTATGAGTGTAACTTCTCAGGAGGAGCACCATCGAGCACGGAAATATTCCAAATTTCCGGTAACTACACTTTAGATAGCGGTCATGGAACAGGTACGTATAATGGTACTACTTACACAGACTGTCTGAAAATCGAGTCCAGTACTAAAATGTCTTTTACTTTCACAACGACAGAAACTATGGTTCTGACTCTTGTGTTTGAGGATGAACAACAATCAAGTACAAATGATCATTGTTGCATTAATATTGATGGAGCCCTATACACATCAGACACCAATATTATAACAGCTACTCTCGATGCCGGTAATCATGAGTTGACAAGGAAAGAATCACATTACTTGTTTTATGTGAGTCTGACATCGGATGACAACGATGATTCAAATAGCAATAGCGGCAACGTCGAAGGCGACCAGAACGAGGACGGCAACGGCTCTGGCGATGAGCAGGGTGAGGTTGGCACAGGAGAGGACGTGGTGACCTGTACTTTTGGTGCCGGCAGCACAGCAACTGACACAGACCACTTTACTTTTGACGGCAGCATTTCCGCAGCAACTGATGATGACGGTAACCTTAAATATGGCAGCGTTACGATAGATGGAGTAGAGTACGACCATTATTTTAAAATAGATTCACAAGCATCCGCTACGTTCACCACTAAGGAAGACAATACTACATTGACTCTCATCGTCGGTCCGAATGATAACCTTGATGGAGATAAATATATTTTTATAAACGGTGAGAAAGTATATGTTGATTCTCAGGTTATTACTTACATTTGTGAGACAGCAGGAGAATATGTTATCACGAAAGGCACTGCAGAGTATCATATATTCTACATCGGCCTTGACAAGGAAATCGCAAAAGTAGGTGAGAGCTCAGGCAATGACGAGGACGGCAACGGCTCTGGCGATGAGCAGGGTGAGGTTGGCACAGGAGAGGA
>JAJPZD010000205.1 GCA_021204605.1 Prevotella sp. | reverse complement strand
AAAGAGCAAAGTTTACCTACTTATAATATAACTTGATTATATCCTAATTATTTCTTTATGAAAGAAAAAAATAAAGAGGTCTAAATTATTCCCTATAATTTTTGATATTGATAATTTGAAATACCCAAAGGACAGCAACATACGGTATAAGCCAAAGAAAACACTTCAAAATACACATCAATATAAATTGCAAGCGTATATTAAACAATGAAAACCATTCTATTTTCAATGGCACTAAGTGTACGATGTAAAAAATCGCAAATGAAATTATTGTAGGCACGATGAAACTACGGAACATTTTCCAACGGCTCAATTTCATAAGTTTTTGATAATAAGCCACGTAATACAATCCGATTACAATGATAACATATATGAAATAACCGATGATTGCAGAACCAACCCCAAACCGAGGGCACAAAAGCACATTTATTATCATTGACAATACACAGATAATAGCTGTTGATATTACCAATAATTTTGTTCGCCCGTAAGCTAAAATCAAGGCGTTGCCAGGTGTTGTGTGTATTTGCACTAGTACTGTCAGACACCAAATAATTAGCCATGGTGACAAATTTGCATATTCACTGCCGACATAGGCAGAGAGGACTTCATTTGCACTGAATATGAACGGAATGCACAATACGTTAGCCAGTACTGTTGTGATTTTCGTCCATTTATATGCGAAATTCTCTATTTCCAACTGGTTTCCTTTTGCAACCATTTCGGATGTCTTCGGTAAGAAGATAGCAGAGAATGTTCCCCCGATCATTATTATCAGTTGTGGTATAACCTCTATGATACGATATTCAGACACAGTTTCGGCGCCATTAGAAGAGAAAATGCTAAGCAAAATAGGACGAGACTGAGTAGCTGTCATCTGAAAAATGGAAAGGGCGAAAATGGAGAGGCTGAATGTGATTACCTGTTTGAAATCTTTCCAATAGAATGCGGGTTTCAGGCTATATATATAGTTGTTTCTAAGACATTTTATAGAATAGGGTATAAGCAATGAAGAAAGTAATGCTGTGAGAAAGAAAAAATAAACAGACAATGACAAATCAGTCCATAGCACCAAAAAGATTAGTATAGTCTTTAATATTGTCTGCACACATTGCATTTGCATTGTGAAAACCATCTTCTGGTGGGATATCAACAATTGGTTGAATGCAGTAGTAGTCCAACTGAATACGGAAAATAGGGCTATAGTAAAGAGACAAATGCGGAGCTGCAAGAATTGTAAATGAGTAACTGCGAATAGTCTCTCGCCCCATATCGCTAATGTGACCAGTCCTATTATATTTATACATGCGATTATAAAGTAAAAAGAGATATTTGTTCTTGCGACCTTGTTTATGAGATTTGTCTTACCCTCGGCAAGCCATTGAGAGAAAAATTTCACAGATCCTGTGTTCATGCCCAAGTCAAGCAAGTGCATATATGCATTGCAGGAAGTGGCTATCGCAAGGATTCCATATTCAGCTTTTCCATAGTAGCCCAATAACAAAGGTACGGAAATAAAGCCGAATAATGCGTTCAATATTTTGCTTAATGTACTCCAGAAGAAAGAACTTATGTAATAGTTGCTTTTCATTTCAATACCCATTCAAAAATGTCATGAATTTCCCTCTTGAAATCATTAACAGTTCTCTCTTTTATTCTTGCAATTTCGTATAAATTGGCTAAACAATCTTTTGATTTTATGTTTTCTGGTGAAATTAGACAGTCTAAAGAATTAATCTGTTCCATGAAAGTGAGAAATTTTCTTCTACTATTCAGACATATTATAGGCGTACCTGCCCTATAAGCCATTATAAGGCCATGAAGGTTTTGTGAAATTACAAGTTCAGATTTCCCCAATATAGTTTGCAGACAATTCTCGTTTTCCGGAATTATTATCTGAACGTCTATATTCGATGATTTAGTTTTTTCAAATAGCTCTTGAACAAGTTGCATAGGACCAACCCATAATTGAGATATAGTCAAATTTACTTGCAGATTATATTTTAAGCTAATTTCTATTATATTCTGAGATATAATATCTATGTTCTCTTTTATATCATTTAAAAAAGGAATAAAAGTCAACATCCTTTTTTTACTAAAATGATATTCGTCAGACAATGCGATGTCGGGCATAGCCTTAGCTGAACGGAAATCATCAAATTCTGATGCGAAGTCAGAATAAGATCCCTTGTCTCTGAAATAAACATGAGATGATAGATTTAAGATTTTTCTAACGATTTCTTTCTGGAAAGAAGTATCAAATGGACCTATTGTCTGTCCGATTAATGAAACTGGGACTTTATATTTATGTGCATACATCACCTCAATATACTTAGAGACTCCCATTTGCATCCAATCATTAAGGTAACCGCCACCAGACATTATGTAAAAATCACTATTTTGAAATAGATTTTTATATTCAAAATTATTTAATTTATCGATATATGCTAAAATGCGCTCTGTATTTTTGAAGATATTTTTGGATAGTCTTTTTTCTTGTCTTTTCAGGAGTTTCCTATTTAAATGCTTTATAATTTTATCAATATAAGTATAATTATAAAGAAATTGTTGGAATATTACTCTATGTACATTGCCAAATAATATAGGGTGAAATGAATGTCTGATCTTGGCATCTGGAAACAAATGCTTGATGTTGTAATAAGTCTCGTGCGGGTTTGCACTCAATATACAAACTTCCGCAGTTGATTGAATGGAGTATATGTTTTTCAGTGTCGCTATTAAAATAGCGTCATCACCCAAGTTTCCGTATCCCCATCCGCCAGAAAGCAAGATTCTCATTAGAAAACTTCTTATAATAAAAAAGAGAGACACTCAAAACGATAGCTCAATCGATAGGTGTCAGCAAGTCGAC
>JAJPZD010000132.1 GCA_021204605.1 Prevotella sp. | reverse complement strand
TATTTATATGTAAAAAGTCCCGCTTCATTTGCCATGAGCGGGACCTTGTCGTATCTAATTTCTTCATTGACCTAAGTTGAACTTTACACGCAACTTCCCGCTTCACAATTCCTTGCAAAGTAAAAATAAAAGTAATAAAAAGATGCGTATGACCTATTCATTTTACGTTTTCCTTTATGTTTCGCTTGCAAAATTATAATATTTTCTGAAACTGACAAAAGTTTTTCAAGAAAAAATACCCGGTTGCTTACAAAAAGACATTTTTTAATAATAACACCTTATTAAATTACTTTCAGTGATTTTCCTCACGCTCGGCAATGCTCAAGCAGGTTTGGTATTGCACTCGCTTAATCGGAAAACTGGGACCATACAGTGGGGGCGCGGTCTTACAGTGAATGCGGCAAAATAAAAAAAATAAAAAATGCAAGATTGCAGGGTGCAAAGCGCAGTTAAAAGTTATAACCGCAAACTATACAAAATAGATGTAACTTTCTCGTCAAAGAAACGCACAATCAGCGAATGGAAGTGTGTGGAGGTTTCATAATGCCTTCTCTGTAAACACAATTTAAACAACAAAAAAACAGCTTTTTAATAGTTTTAGACTATTTTTTAATAGTTTTTTTGTACCTTTGCACACTGATTAATAGAATAAGATGACAGAAAATCAAATTAATGAGGGCAATTACTCGGCCAGTAACATTCAAGTGCTTGAAGGCCTTGAGGCAGTGCGCAAGCGTCCTGCGATGTACATTGGAGACATCAGTGAGAAGGGACTGCACCACTTGGTAAACGAGACCGTTGACAACTCTATCGACGAGGCAATGGCAGGATATTGTTCCAATATTGAGGTAACAATCAATGTGGACAATTCCATCACTGTGTTGGATGATGGTCGAGGCATTCCTGTTGACGAACATAAAAAGTTGCATAAGTCGGCTTTGGAAGTGGTAATGACAGTATTGCACGCCGGAGGAAAGTTTGACAAGGGCTCTTATAAGGTGTCTGGCGGCCTTCACGGTGTGGGTGTATCTTGTGTCAACGCCCTCTCAAAGAGAATGATTTCGCAAGTGTTCCGCGACGGTAAGATCTACCAGCAAGAATACGAAAAAGGAATACCCCTCTATCCTGTCAAGGTGGTGGGATCAACTGACAAGCGTGGCACTCGTCAGCAGTTCTGGCCCGACAACAGTATTTTCACCACGACAGAATTCAAATACGATATCATAGCGACACGTATGCGTGAGCTTGCTTACCTCAACGCAGGTATCAAGATTACGCTTACCGACATGCGCCCAGACATAGACGGCAAGACACGTCAGGAAGTGTTCCACGCCAAAGATGGCCTCAAAGAGTTCGTGCGCTACGTTGACCGTCACCGCACACATCTGTTTGATGATGTCATATATCTTAAGACAGAGAAGCAGAACCTGCCTATTGAGGTCGCCATAATGTACAACACTGATTACAGTGAGAATATCCACTCATACGTGAACAATATCAACACCATTGAGGGAGGTACACATCTTGTAGGATTCAGAATGGCATTGACAAACACCCTGAAGAAATATGCCGATAACGATGCTACAATATCCAAGCAGATAGAGAAAGCAAAAATAGAGATTGCCGGAGAGGATTTCCGCGAGGGACTGACGGCAGTTATTTCCATTAAGGTTGCCGAACCGCAGTTTGAAGGACAGACAAAGACGAAACTCGGTAACAGTGAGGTAACGGGAGCTGTAAGACAGGCTGTCTCAGAGACTCTTACATACTATCTTGAGGAGCATCCGAAAGAGGCAAAACTGATTTGCGACAAAGTTATTCTCGCTGCAACGGCACGTATCGCCGCACGTAAGGCTCGTGAGAGTGTTCAGAGGAAAAACCCGATGACAGGCGGAGGACTGCCCGGCAAGTTGGCCGACTGTTCCAACAAAGACCCAAAAGAGTGCGAGATATTCCTCGTGGAGGGTGACTCCGCAGGCGGCTCGGCAAAGCAGGGGCGTGACCGTTACACACAGGCCATACTGCCGTTGAGAGGAAAAATCCTCAATGTTGAGAAGGTGATGTGGCACAAGGTATTCGAAAGCGAGTCGGTGATGAACATCATCCAAAGTATCGGTGTGCGTTTTGGCGTTGACGGAGAGGGCGACAAGGAGGCCAATATCGACAAGTTGCGCTATGACAAAATTATAATAATGACCGATGCCGATGTTGACGGCTCACATATCGACACACTGATAATGACTCTGTTCTATCGTTTCATGCCGAAGGTGATACAAGACGGCCATTTGTACATCGCCACTCCACCGCTTTACCTCTGCACCTATAAGAATAAGGCTAAGGAGTATTGCTATACCGACCAGCAGCGACAGGCATTCCTGGATAAATACGGTGACGGTATTGACGACGGCAAGAACATCCACACGCAGCGTTACAAAGGTCTTGGTGAGATGAACCCTGAGCAACTTTGGGACACCACAATGAATCCTGAGACACGTCTTTTAAAGCAAGTAACAATAGAGAATGCAGCAGAGGCAGACGAGATATTCTCCATGCTCATGGGTGATGATGTGGAACCACGCCGCGCTTTCATCGAAAGAAATGCAACGTATGCGAATATCGATGCTTAAGAGGCTATACCTTAACTATAAATAACGTCTTCGTCCTCCACTTCCTCCTCATCCTTCTTTTTGGCGGAATAACTGACACTAAGGATTACACCGATATACACACAGTTGACTATCGTTGACGTTCCCCCCTTGCTGATTAGGGGAAGAGGCTGGCCCGTGACAGGAACAAGTCCTACGGCTACCGCCATGTTGAACATTGCCTGAATAACAAGCAGCAATGAAAATCCCATGATAAGCAATGCAGGGAAAGTATTCACACAACGGTTGGCTATGGATGCCGTGCGGAACAACAGGATAATATATAGGAAACACACTATGAAAGCTCCTACAATGCCTGTTTCCTCTATGATGATGGCATAGATAAAATCAGAGAATGCCTGTGGCAGAAAATCTCGTTCAACAGAGTTACCCGGCCCCTTTCCGACAAGATTGGAAGAAACAATAGCAATCTTAGAATGTGCCGTCTGCATATCCTTCCCATTGATATCAACTTCTTCTGGCGGTACATCCTTATGGTCAAGGAAATGTACCATACGCGATTTCCAAGTATCTGCACGGTGGAAAATCTTGTCAAATGGACTCTCCTTAACCTTTTCCACCTGTTCGGTCATGTTTTTCTTGTCATTCAATGCAACAGCGCTATTATCCTTCCCTACCACCATGACAACCACCAAAACGAAAAGAATGAGAATCATCACAACTCCCAACAATTTCCCTAATTGCGCCAACGGTACTTTCCCTATGAACATCAGAAGAAGAACCACCAAACTAAGCAGTGCGGCGGTGGACAAGTTTTCAAGCATAATCAACGGTATAATGAATGCACAGACAAAGAGGATATACCTCATGGCGCGCTTGTCTGCTCCATTAGGAGTCTGCATGGCACTCAAAATCTGCACCGTCGCAAGTATCAACGCCCCCTTTGCAATCTCAGACGGCTGGAATTGAACACCCAACAGCGAAAGCCAACGTTGTGAACCGTTGGTCGTCTCACCAAGACAAAGAACAGCTATCAGACCAATAAAAGAAAAAAGCAGGGCAAAAGGGGTTATCACCTTAAAATATTTACACTTGATATTCATGGTGCAGACCATGGCGATAATACCTACAACCAACAGCCAGCAGTGCTTCAAAATAGGTTTGAGATAGTTGCCACTCTTAGACGTCAAACCACTCGAAGAACTGAAAACCTCGATTATACTCACAAGACAAAGAATGAAGAACACAATCCAGATCACCATGTCGCCTTTGAACCGCCCGCTCTCGCCTTTCTGCTCAGTACCCGTAGCTTCCGCCAATTTCGCTTCTTCCATCGCTTATTGTCAATATTTTATTCTATCAAAGATTCATTACTAATTCCTTGAACTGTTCACCTCGATCCTCCATATTCTTGAACAAGTCAAAACTTGCACAACACGGACTCAAGAGTACTGTATCTCCTGGTTTAGCCATCTCGTAGCATGCCTCAACACAATCCTTCATACTATGGGTGTCTCGTACAGGAATTCCCATGCTGTCGAAGAAACCATGCAACTTTGTGTTGTCTGCACCAAGATATACAAGTCCCACGCACTTCTCTTTCACAAGATCCTTTATACTGGTATAGTCATTCCCCTTGTCTGTCCCACCGATTATCAGCACGACGGGTGTTCTCATACTTTCAAGAGCATACCAGCAAGCATCCACATTAGTGGCCTTGGAATCGTTGACATACTGCACACCGGCAACCTTTGTAACCTTCTCAAGACGATGCTCAACACCAGGAAAATCACTTAGACTCTTGCGGATAATCTCTTTCCTTATCCCAGCTACATCAGAGGCAATACCCGCAGCAAGTGAATTGTAGATGTTGTGCTTCCCAGTAAGACTAAGTTCTTCCTGCTCCATGTTGAATGGCGTAGGCACCTCTATCTTGTACTGACCTGCCTCGATGTAACCAACAGTACCGTTTTTTTTCAGTTCAGAGAATGGCAACTGCACTGCCTTGATATCATATTTTTTCAACTCTCTTTGAATTATTGGATCATCATACCAATAGATAAATGAATCATCGGAAGTCTGATTCTGTAATATTCGCATCTTCGCATCGACATAATTCTGCATGCAATAGTCATACCTGTCAAGATGGTCGGGAGTGATATTCAGCAGAATAGCAATATTGGCACGGAAAGCATACATATTGTCAAGCTGAAACGAGCTCAGCTCTATGACATAATACTTATGAGGCGCCTCAGCAACTTGCAGAGCAAGACTGTTGCCGATGTTCCCAGCTAAACCCACATCATAACCGGCACTCTTGAAGATGTGGTAGATAAGCGATGTGGTTGTGGTCTTACCATTGCTGCCCGTTATGCAAATCATTTTCGAGTCTGTATAACGTCCGGCAAACTCAATCTCACTGATTACACCGATACCCTTCTCGACACATTTCACCACCAACGGAGCATTGTTTGGAACACCTGGACTTTTTATTATCTCGTTTGCATTGAGGATTTTGTCAACAGTATGTTGTCCTTCTTCCCAATCAATCTCATGATTGTCAAGCAGCTTCTTGTATTTGTCCTTTATCTTAGACATATCCGACACGAACACATCGAAACCCTCTTTCTTAGCCAGTACAGCAGCACCCGAACCACTCTCACCGGCACCCAAAATTACAATCCTTTTCATATATTAGACTCTCCTTTCATCTTATCTTAAGAGTTATTATCGTCAACGCAGCTAAAATTATTGTAACAATCCAAAACCTAATAGTAATCTTCGACTCGTGAACGACACTCTTAGGACCCTTGAAAACATATTTCGCCTCATGATCTAACTGCGCATCCGTCGTGCGAAACGTATCATGAAGTGGCGTGCGCTTGAACACTCGCTGTTTCACTCCCCTACGGTTCCCCCTCTTGGCATACCACACCTGTATAATCACACTAAGGCTCTCCACGAAGAATATTCCGCAGAGTATCGGCAGCATCAGTTCCTTGTGAATTATTACAGCACATACTCCTATCACTCCTCCGATCATCAGGGAACCTGTATCCCCCATGAATACCTGTGCAGGATATGCATTATACCACAAGAAACCTATTAATGCCCCGACAAATGCGCTAAGGAACACCACAAGCTCCTGCGAACCTGGTATATACATTATATTAAGATATGCGGCATATTCGATATGACTGCTTACGTATGCAAAAATACCCAACACCACTCCTATTATGGCGGATATCCCAGCACACATGCCGTCCATACCATCATTGAGGTTGGCCCCATTTGACACAGCGGTAACAACAAATATTGTCATAACGACAAAAAGAATCCAGCCTGCAGCCGTCTTATACTTGCCACAAAAGCTCATTATACGGGCATAGTCGAGATTATGACCCTTGACAAAAGGTATCGTGGTCTTTAGGGATTTCCTGGCTTCTGCACGATGTTTCACCACCATCTCCTTATCGGCAGTCTTGTTGATTATTATATTCTCATTAATTTTCGCATCTGGACTGCTCCACAAAATAAGCCCTACGATTAATCCTATACTCACCTGTCCCACTATTTTGAACCTCCCTGGCAAACCCTCCTTATTGTGACGGAATATCTTGATATAGTCGTCTAAACCACCAAGAAATCCAAGCCAGACGGTAGTGATTATCATCAGTATAAGATAAATATTACGCATCCTGCCTAAAAGAAGCACTGGAACAAGGAGAGCGATGATAATGATTACGCCACCCATTGACGGTACGCCAATCTTGTTTATTCCAAACGGATCAATCTTTGAGTCTCGCTGTGTCTCCGTAATCTGCTTCCCCTTGAGGTACTTAATGAATCGTTCCCCAAACCATGCCGATATTATCAATGCAAGCATGAGTGCTAAAAGAGCACGGAATGAGATGTAGCCCCACAAATGAGACCCTGGTATTCCGAAATCATCCAAGAAGCGAAAGAGATAGTATAACATCCGTGTATTTTTTAAATACTCTTATTACCGAAAATCTCATTTAGAATCTCTTTATCATCGAAGTGATGTTTCACTCCCTTTATCTCCTGATAGTCCTCGTGACCCTTGCCTGCCACGAGTATAACATCTCCTTTCTGAGCCAGCATACAGGCTGTGCGGATAGCCTCCTTGCGATCAACAATGCTCACCACCTTCTTCATCTGCTGAGACGTAAGACCTGCCAGCATATCATTGATAATGTCCTGAGGCTCCTCAAAACGGGGATTGTCACTCGTTATTATCACTTTGTCGCTTTGACGGACAGCCTCCTGTGCCATGAGCGGACGCTTTCCCTTATCACGGTTACCGCCTGCACCACACACAGTTATGACTTGACCTTTTTTGTTAAGCACCTCGTGAATGGCTTTCAACACATTCTCGATAGCATCGGGTGTATGGGCATAGTCAACTATCGCCGTAACACCATCGGGTGAGCGCACAGGGTCAAGTCTGCCACTGACACTATGCAAAGTACTCATCACTACAAGCACATCCTCCGGTTTCTGACCTAACATTATCGCAGCACCATACACTGCCAACAGATTGCTCACATTAAACTTTCCTATAAATTGCACGCCTACTTCCCTGCCATCGATTTCAAGGTACATACCACCAAAGTGACATTCAAGTATCTTGGCTTTGAAATCTGCCATCGACTTGGTGGAATAGGTCTTCACGATAGCCTTTGTATTCTGCACCATTACCATACCGTTCCTATCATCTGCATTTGTAATCGCAAATGCCGTCTTTGGCAGGCCATCAAAGAAAGCCTTTTTCGCATCTCGATAGTTCTCAAACGTCTTATGGTAGTCCAAATGGTCGCGTGTGAGATTTGTGAACAAGCCACCGGCGAAATTCAACCCGCCTATACGCTTCTGTGCAATGGCATGAGAACTGCACTCCATGAAAACATACTCACAACCTGCCTTCACCATACGCTCCAACAGTTCGTTGAGCTCTATGGCATCAGGCGTAGTATGACTCGTGGGCAACGCCTCGCCCTCTATATAATTGCATACAGTTGACAGTAAGCCACATTTAAATCCAAACTTTCGGAACATATTATATAGTAATGTGGCGATGGTTGTCTTTCCATTCGTTCCTGTAACACCCACCAACTTCATTTTTCTTGAAGGGTCTCCATGATATTGTGTAGCTACCTCCCCGACAACATCCTCAGTTGACATCACCTGTATGTAAGTAACCCCATCAACTATATCCTCAGGCAAATCCTCACACAAAATAGCCGTTGCCCCTTGCTCTATCGCCTTGTGGATAAATTTATGACCGTCAACCTGTGTGCCTTTCATGGCAACAAACAGATGACCCTTGACAACCCTACGCGAATCGATATCAACGCCCAAAATCTCCGTCTCGATATCTCCCTTTACGCTCAACGGCTTTATGTTCTTTGTCAATTCTTTAAGTCTCATAACTGCAACAGTTTTATATTTCCAACTTCAGTGAACATGTCTCTCCCCTATTTATTACATGACCGGCGGGAAGACTTTGCTCCACAACCTTCCCCCTGCCCTGTAGTCTCACTTTCACACCCCTACTCTCAAGTAAGAATACGGCATCCCTTGCACCCATACCCCTTACATCTGGGATATATCTGTTCCCAGAATCCGTGATCTTTGCAAATTTAACCGATGAAGCCTCCTTGCTTGCCCTGCCCCAAATCGGATTGCCGTTAAGATAGTTACCATCCCATGACTTGTTGGTCTCTATACCAAGTTGACTAAGTACATAATCTGCCGCAATGATGTTACCATTCTTCACGTCTGGCACAAAAACAGAGAGGGTGTCACGCACGTCTGACACATCAAGTTTGATGTCCTGAGCCATTATGCCCTCCGCAATGTTGTGAAACACGGCACCGCTCATCGTACCGCCCGACGCAGGTAAACCCGACTTCTGAATACACACTATACAACTGTAACGAGGCGCATCGGCAGGAAAATAACCTGCAAAGCTCAACAGATAGTTGACCGCACCCGACTTATATCCACCTGCGCCTTTCGAAATCTGAGCCGTCCCCGTCTTGCCTGCCACCTTAAACGACTTGGAACCAGCCGTCTTGCCGAGACCCTGACTGACAACATGCTCCAGAATAGTCTGTATCTCTCGCAATGTCTTTTCCTTGCATATCTGCTGCTTTATAACCTCCGTTGGGTAAGTCTTTATCACTTCGCCATCCTTGACAACCCTCTTGACAAACTTCGGACGCACCATCTTTCCGTCGTTGGCAATTGCATTATAGAAAGTGAGAGTGGAGATTGGCGGCACCTGTGATTCATAACCGATGCTCATCCATGGCAACGCCGTCTTACTCCAATTAGTGTATTGACCATGCTTATTCTTCTCTGGCATCCTGATACGAGGCGCAGCTGCTCCTACTATCGGCAACTGCAAATCGGTCCTTATTCCTATCCTATCAAGACCCTCGACAAACTTCTCCGGATTCTTAGAATAGAACTTGTCGATAATACGGCTGACACCGACATTTGAACTAACTTCAAGTGTTCTTGGAAGAGATATCACTTGATAACCTCCACGACGCCAGTTGTGGTCACGCATCTTTGCTCCATACATATCCCAAATACCACAGCCTGTATCCACCATGTAAGTAGTGTCAACAACACCGTCATCCAGAGCCACCATTATCGATGCCGTCTTGAACACCGAACCTGGCTCAAGCAAATCAGAAACAGCATCGTTCTTCAGCTCCGCATACTCTCCATTCGCACATTTTGTCATATTCACGATAGCCTTAACATCTCCACTCTTTACCTCCATTACGATTGCCACACCAACGTTGCCATTGATCAGCTTCAGCTCATCAATGAGAGCTCGTTCTGCAAGATCCTGGATATTCACATCAATAGTGGTAACAATGTCTGCTCCGTTTTCTGGATCAACTATGGTGATATCCTGATACTTGTTCAATATTTTCTGACGGTTTTTCTTACCTGGCTTCCCCCTAAGAATAGAATCATACGACAGTTCCAATCCGCAACGGGCCGTATCTTTCGCACCAAACATATCTCCAACAGTTCGTTGGGCAAGCGTTCCGAATGGCCGTTGACGGGCGTTAAACTGCTCCACATGGAAACCTCCGCTATACTGCCCCATATTGAATAACGGTAATCCCCTCACCTCTGAATAAATGTCATAGCTAACCCTTCTATCCCATATAGGCCAATGCTGACTCATCCGCCTGTGTCCTTCCTCCAAGTCATGCTTGAACTCTGCGGCACTCTTACTTGGGAAAATCTTGTTCAGACCATCGCAGATGCTGTCCTCTTTCAATTTCCAGAGTGAGTCTTTCTTCTCTCCACCTGCCTTGAAATCCATATACAACTTATATTCAGGCAGTGAGCTTGCCATCAGCCTGCCATCAAAACTAAGGATGTTCCCCCTGATAGGGGGAATATCAAGGCTGTCCTTCTTAAGACGGGATGCCACTTTCGTCCAATAATTTTTCTCTACCGTACCTATGTAGATTACACGAATCTGTATAATGATGCCTATGAAGACCATCACGAAAGCAATGATCCTAAAGCGTGGTACTATCTTCTTCCTGTCAAACTGGTTATTCATCTTTCGGCACTATTATTATATAAGGTGGTTGATTAGGTGTTTGCAATATACTATCTCCGCTGTTCTTGAGCATCTTAAGAACGTTACTCTCACGGCACATCTCCGTAAGCTCACTTGAACTTGCCAATGACTTGTACTTGGCATCCTTCAACTTCTCTTTCAGCTCGTTTATCTCACGGATGTCCCTTTGACAGCTATACCGGTTGGACACGTAAACGAGAGTAAAAACCGCAATTATCACTATCAGCCAAATCTGGTTGCGTAGTATCCTTGTCGTGAGAAAATCACCACCTAAGATCTTACGCAAGGTAAGACTGGCGGAGTTTGGCCGCTCATCCTCCGTAGCCTGATCCCTGATAGCCTCCTTGAGCAAAGATGAAGTATCTTTCCGAGCATCCTCTCTCGATAGGGTTTTCTCCTCCTTCTGCACTGATTGCCCCTCTTTCGATGTGCTCTGGTTGATATTGACAGATTCTCTCTCCTTAGCAGAACCATTGCCCTTTTCCGACATGTCCTCTACTATTTCAGGTCGCTCCGTCTTTCTTTCAGTCTCTTTGCCACTCATTTCTTTTCAGCTATCCTAAGTTTTGCACTTCTGCTTCTCGGATTCTCCATCTGCTCATCCTCGTCAGGCACAATCACCTTGCTGTTCACCAAAGTGTATGGCACATCAATTCTGCCATAGAAATCCTGCCTCATAGAACCTTCGGCATTCCCTGTCCTCATCACATTCTTAACTATCCTGTCCTCAAGACTATGATAAGTGATTACCGACAACCTACCGCTATGACACAACAAGCTGGTGGCTGCAAAAAGCAGATCCCTAAGAGCCTCCATTTCGTTGTTTACCTCGATACGAAGAGCTTGAAAAAGTCGTGCCATCTCCTTCTTCTCCCTTTCTTTCCTGAACAGTGGAGACACGGCAGCCAAAAAATCATCGGTAGTGGTTAACCTTGACTTTTCTCTCGCCTTCACCACGACAGAGGCTATCTTACGCGCACTTTTTAACTCTCCATATATATAAAACACATCGGCAAGTCGCGACTCGTCATAGCCATTAAGTATGTCTGCCGCAGTTGCACCCTCACGCCGGTTCATCCTCATGTCAAGTGGTGTGTCGTATCTAAACGAGAAACCACGACTCTCATCATCAAAGTGGTGACTTGATACCCCAAGATCGGCAAGCAGACCGTCTATCTTCTCCACTCCGTAATAGCGCATCCAGTTTTTCAGATACCTGAAATTGCTTCTCACGAAAGTAAAGCGTTTATCATCAACAATATTGTTTTCAGCGTCAGCATCCTGGTCAAAGCCATACAGATGACCTCTTTCATCCAATCGCGACAATATCTCCCGACTATGTCCTCCACCGCCGAATGTGGCATCCACATAGATACCGCCAGGACGAATATTCAGTCCATCTACACTGTCCTTCAACATAACAGGTACGTGGTATGTCTGTGCCGTAGTCGCCATGTCTTCTTGCAATCAATTTAACGTGTCTCTTGACGAGAACTTACTCACACGTTTTCGGTATCGGTACGCATGATATTGACTTCGGGAATATGCCCCATGATACTTTCGAGAGCCGAACTGAACTCCTGCGGTTCCATGAACGGTTTTTCAGTATTCTCGCTGCTCCATATCTCGATAGTATCATCCATACCGATGAACTTAATGACTTGTGTTATGCCTGACATTTTGAGGTATCTCTTGGGAATGAGAAAACGCCCAGCACCGTCGAGTGTTACCACCTCGGCATCGGAAACAAACTGGCGGAAAATCTTCTGATGGTTGCTGTCCCAACGGTTGAGACGCTGCCTTAAAATCTCTGTCTGTTCATTCC
>JAJPZD010000110.1 GCA_021204605.1 Prevotella sp. | reverse complement strand
CGTGCTGCATGAATGTGTCGCCACTGAACGCATAGCCTTGCTCATGTCTGCGGGCTGCATAGAGTTTTATAAGGTCACGGGCAATATCCTTGATCTTCGACTTTGTGCGCTCCTTCAACCGTTCCCACGCTCCTGTGCCCAACGTGCTGAGACGTGGGGGCGCATCACTGTCGTGCCGCTTATATTTCGATATCTTGTATAGCGAATGAATACTGACATCCACCTTGTCGTTATGCTGGTAAATCAAGCGTATCACTTCCTGATAGCTGTTCCCTGCGGGCACTCTCACCAACCCGGCGAACTTGCCTATTCCGAAATCCACATGCACGATATAGTCGCCTATCTCCATCTCCTGCAATTCCTTCATCGTCAGTGCCATCTTACCAGTACGGGCGGCATCTGAACGCAGACTGTATTTGTGGAATCTGTCGAATATCTGGTGGTCGGTGAAAAAACAGGCCGGCATGGTGTTGTCGGCAAACCCTGAATGGAGAGTCTTGTAAACGGCAACAAACTGGATATTTGTGTGGAACTCCTCACTGGCGAAGATTTCCTTCAACCGTTCATGCTGCTTCCCGCTGTCTGCCAAGATATATATTCTGTATCCTTTTTGGACGTAGTCCTCAAGGACATTGACAAGCAGATCAAAACTCTTGTGAAACAGTGGCTGAGGCGAGAAATCGAATGACAGCGTGGCTTGCGGCACTCCTGTGGGTTTTGTGCCTATTTCTATACGACAAAAGTCCTGTGTGTCGGTAACAAACTGTGCTCCGTTCAGCAGCATATTCGTAATTTTCATGTCATTTAACACTTTCTGCTGCTCCACTTCGGTCAGTCCTTCTAACTTCTCTGTCATTGCCTGTGATGTGAACCCATCCTGATAGGCTCTGTCGATGATGTCCCTCACGTATGTTATGTCTTTCATCACAAGCACCGTCTCTTTTGGCAAAAAATGGAAAAACGAAACTTTCTCACCTGTGGCAAACAATTCGGGGACGATTTCCACACTCTTTTTCTTCTCTTTAGACAACTGGCTCTGCACATCGAATGTCCTGATTGAGTCAATCTCATCCCCGAAAAAGTCTATACGAAATGGATACTCACTGCTGAACGAGAACACGTCCAAAATACTTCCTCTTATGGCAAACTGCCCTGGCTCATAAACATAGTCCACACTCTTGAAACCTAATTTCCATAAGGTCTTTTCCAACTCTGTGATGTCGTGCATCTCCCCCACTCTCAAAGAAATGGTGTTCTCATCCAACCGCTCTCGTGACACCACAAGTTCTCCAACTGCCTCTGGACTGGTTACGACAAAAAGGAATTCCTTTGCAGTGTTATCTGTGCCTTGCTTTGTGTTCTGTTGAACAGCACTTTTGGAAATTATATTTTTGGAAACTGTGCCCTGTTGCATTGCCGCCAATCGGCTCAAAACCTCTGTCCTTAATATCTCGTTTGCGGAGTCTCTCTGACCGTATTTTATCTGTCTGCGGTATGACGATGGGAAATACAGCACGTCTTCGTTTCCCAAAATCTGTGTCAAGTCATGATAGAAATACCCCGCTTCTTCCGCATCTCCAAGAATGAAAAGACATACAATTCCGGTCTTTTTCGTTACTGAGGAAAACAGCATCGGGGCGGAAGACGCAACTAACCCTTGCAGGAAAACAGTCTTTATCGACTTGTCCCCCAGCATCTTTGCCAATGCCTCCGACTGCGGCGACTTGGCATACAACTCTGAAATATCCCGTAAGTTCATCACGAATTACGAAAACCCATCAACGCATTCTACCCTACTGCGTCAATCCTCTGCAAAGTTAACGTAATTCAAAAACACCACCAAACAATTCAACCTTTTGTTTCACACACTTTTTTTATGGTGAAATTTATGGTGAAATTTATGGTGAAGTTTATGGTGAAATTTATGGTGAAGTTTATGCTTACGTTTGAACTCAATATTCGTAACTGACAAGTCCACTTTTAAACGTGATACAAAAATATTCTGACTTGCTGAATAATTATTAGATTTACATTATACATAATTATATCAAAAAAGAATATTTTACAAAAAATAACGCCTATTTCTGAAAATGAAATGATTATACATGCTTTTCTTAAAAAAAAATAATTATTTTTGTAAACACTTTTATTTTCATTATCTTTGCATTACTTATAATCAAAAAAATAATAATATTAAAGAATAAAAGAAATGAAAACAATCTATGATTTCGCTGTCAAAGACAGAAAAGGTGCTGAAGTTTCGTTGAAAGAGTATTCTAACGAGGTTCTTCTTATTGTGAACACTGCCACAAAATGTGGATTTACGCCACAGTATGAGGAATTGGAGAAACTTTACAAAAAATACCACACTCAGGGTTTTGAGATCCTTGACTTCCCTTGCAACCAGTTCGGCCAGCAGGCTCCTGGAACTGATGAGTCTATCCACGAGTTCTGCAAGCTCAACTATGGCACTGACTTCCCTCGTTTCAAGAAAATCAAGGTCAACGGTGAGGATGCTGACCCTCTGTACAAGTTTCTCACAAGTCAGAAGGGTTTCGCAGGCTGGGATATGAGCCACCCCATCGCTCCGATTTTAGAGGATATGCTTTCAAAGGATGATCCTGACTATAAGAGCAAACCAAGTATCAAGTGGAATTTCACTAAATTCCTCATTGACAAGAATGGTTTGGTTGTAGCCCGCTTTGAGCCTACAGAGAATTTGGATAACATCGCAAAGCAAATTGAAGAGCTGTTGAAATAATTTAAGGTTAAGGGTGTACTGTCCGTAGGTATAGTGTTCCGGCAGGCTGTACATCCTTCGTCGTTTTTAAGTGTAATTAGATTTTGAATTATGGAGAATATCGAACGAGTACGCTGTCTTATCATTGGCAGCGGCCCCGCAGGATATACAGCGGCTATATATGCTTCTCGTGCAAGTCTGAACCCTGTTCAGTACTGTGGTTTACAGACGGGCGGCCAGCTAACCCAGACTACTATTGTAGAGAATTTTCCAGGATATCCTGACGGTGTTGACGGCAACCAGATGATGCTTGAGTTCCGTGCTCAGGCTGAGCGTTTTGGTGCTGACATCCGTGACGGGGTTATCACAGAGGTTGATTTCAGTAAGGCTCCCTATAAGCTCACTACTGATGAAGGGCATGTTATCAATGCTGACACTGTTATTATCGCTACCGGTGCATCAGCAAAATATCTCGGTCTTGCTGACGAGGAGAAATACAAGGGTGAGGGGGTTTCCGCCTGCGCCACTTGCGACGGCTTTTTCTATCGCAAACGCACTGTTGCCGTAGTCGGTGGCGGTGACACTGCCTGTGAGGAGGCGCTTTATCTCGCCGGTCTTGCCAAGAAGGTTTACATGATTGTACGCAAACCGTTCCTCCGCGCATCTGACGTGATGAAGAAACGTGTTGAGGAAAAGGAAAATATCGAAATTCTTTTCGAGCACAACGCTATCGGCCTCTATGGGGAAAATGGTGTTGAGGGTGTTCATCTCGTTAAGCGCAAGGGTGAGCCCGACGAGCAGAAATACGACCTTCCTATCGATGGCTTCTTCCTCGCTATCGGTCACAAACCAAACAGTGATGTATTCAAACCGTGGATTGAGACTGATGAGGTGGGTTATATAAAGACAGCCAACGGGCGTCCTCTTACTAATATACCCGGCGTGTATGCCGCCGGAGACGTTGCAGATCCTCACTACCGCCAGGCTATCACGGCTGCGGCGACAGGCTGCCAGGCTGCTTTAGAAGCCAAGAACTATTTAGCTGAAAACGGTTTGTGAAGCAAATTATAAAAAATAAGGGGATTGTAAAATTATCCCGCTCTCAAAAACGGCCACAAAAGTAATAATTCTACTTTTTGTGGCCATTATATTATTGACGCTTGCTTCTATAATCAAAACGGCAGATCATCATCACTGCCACCTGCGATGTCAGGCTGTGGCGGGAATGGTGCCGGCTGCGGACCAGGTATCACTGTTCCGCTCTCAGGCTGTACACCCTGTGCCTGGTCGCCTATCCTCTCTACTTTCCATGCGCGGACAGTATTGTACCAACGCTCGTTGAACTCATGTGCATCAATGTCGAAACTGACTTTCAATTTCTCGCCTTCCTGTATTTTAAACTGGTCTATCCTCTCTGCACCAAACAAGTTGAAAACACATTTCTTAGGGTACTGCTCCTCTGTCTGTATAACATAATCTTGTGATTTCCACGGTCCCCTTGCAGACGTTCCCTCTCTTGCAGGAAGCACCTTTATTATTACACCTTCTATTTCCATTTTTGTTTTATTTGTTTTGTTTTCGATTTGCGAAATTAGTAAAATACTCGTAATTAATGAAATTTTTGCCACATTTTTTATTCTAATCACGTCTTTTTTTGTATTTTTGTCTCCAATTAATCAAAAGGAAATTAAAAACATTTATATAATGACACTTACAATATCAAGCACAACATTAGCAAACAGTCTTACCACATTAGCTAAGGTAATCGTAGGCAAAAACTCAATGCCCATCATGGATTGTTTCCTTTTTGAGGTAAATAATAACAAAATGACAATCACAGCATCTGATTCGGAAAACCGCATGATAACTACTGTGGAACTCTTGGATGAAGCCTCGGAAAGCGGCATTTTCGCCATTCAATGCCAGACAATACTAAATGCCGTTAAAGAATTGCCTGAACAACCTCTGACAATCGACATCAACAGAGAGACTTATACCGTCGAGGTGAATTATCAAAACGGTAAATATAAATTCACGGCACAACAGGGGGCGGAGGAATATCCCGACTTCTTGGATCTGTTGCCTGAGAATACCATTACTCTCACCGTTGATGCCAAGTCATTGAGCGATGACATCTCCCGCTCGATTTTCGCTACCGCCAACGAGGAAATACGTCCTGTAATGAACGGTATATACCTCGACATGCTGCCAGACCATCTCGCCGTTGTTGCAAGCGATGGCCACAAACTCGTACGTACAAGGAATTTCAAGGTGAAATCCGAAGAGAAGCATTCTTTCATCCTGCCTAAGAAGCCTGCTTCGCTGTTGAAAGCTGTCCTGCAGAAAAATGAGGAAGATGAGGTGGTAATCAAGTTTGATGGCAAGATTGCCGTAATCACCTACCCCGATGGCGAGCTGCACTGCCGCCTGATAGAGGGCCGTTATCCCAACTACAACTCTGTAATTCCAAAGGACAACCCCAACCAATTGACTATCGACCGCCAGGCATTCGCCGGTGCGCTCCGCCGTATATTGCCATTCGCAAGCGAGAGCAGTTGTCAGATTCGCATGCACATCGAAATGGGTAAATTGGTTCTCTTGGCAGACGACATCGATTTCTACACAAGTGCTAAAGAAGAGGTAATATGCGATTACAACGGCACTCCTATGGACATCGGGTTCAAGGGTACATCAATGTCCGAGATCCTCACCAACCTTGAGTGGGATATCGTAATCCTTGAACTTGCAGACCCAAGCAGGCCATGTCTTGTAATCCCTGCCGAGCAACCGGAGAACGAGGACATCACAATGCTCATCATGCCAATGTTACTTAATGATTAATCACGGAAATGAGACTGAACCTTTCCAAGCCCTTGGTCATCTTTGACTTAGAAACTACAGGACTTGATCTTGTCAAGGACAGGATTATACAGATTTCTTATATCAAAGTATCTCCCGATGGCTCTGAGGAGCGTGTCAACCAGTTTGTGAACCCAGAAAGGGTGATCCCGGCAGAGGTGGTTGCCATGACGGGGATTTCCAACGAGGCCGTCAAGGACGCTCCGACCTTCAAGGCTCTCGCCCCTTCGCTGGCAGAGAAATTCAAGGGCTGTGATTTCGCCGGCTACAACTCCAACAATTTCGACGTTCCCTTGCTTGCGGAGGAATTTCTGCGCGCCGGCATCGACTTCAATTTCTCACAATGCCGGTTGATTGACGCCCAGACCATATTCCACAAAATGGAACGCCGCAACCTTGCTGCTGCCTATAAGTTCTACTGTGGCAGGAAAATGGAGGATGACTTCCAAGCACACCTCGCAGACCAGGATACAGAGGCCACTTATCGTGTGCTGCAAGGCCAATTGGATATGTATGCGCCTGGCAAGCAGGAGGAGCCGGAACGCCAGTTGAGAAACAACATGGATGACCTTGCCGCTTTCTCTAAGATCAATGACAACGTTGATTTTGCAGGGCGCATCGTGTGGAGAGAGATTCTAGATCCGAATGGCAAGGTCATTAAAGACAAGGCCGGCTTGCCTCTCAAGCGTGAGGTATTCAATTTCGGCAAATACAAGGGCTGGGGCGTGGCTGATGTCCTTCATCGTGATCCCGGCTATTACAGTTGGATGCTTAACAGTGATTTCACATACAACACGAAACAGGTGTTGACACGCATTCGCTTGCGTGAGTTCAATAATAAATAAGGTTTGACACGTTAATACTACACAGTATGTTGAACGGCAAGAAAATAGTTTTGGGCATAACGGGCAGTATTGCGGCTTACAAGGCGTGTTTTGTCATCCGTAAACTTATAAAACAAGGTGCGCAGGTGCAGGTGGTTATCACGCCTGCCGGCAAGGAGTTTATCACGCCTATCACTCTCTCGGCTCTCACCAACAAACCCGTAATCAGCGAGTTCTTTTCCCAGCGCGACGGCACGTGGCACTCACACGTGGACATCGGCCGTTGGGCCGATGCCATGCTCATCGCTCCCTGCACGGCAAGTTCAATCGGCAAAATGGCCAATGGTATAGCCGACAATATGCTTATCACTACTTATCTTTCCATGAAGGCGCCTGTTTTCATCGCCCCGGCAATGGACTTGGATATGTATGCACACCCCTCAACTCAACAGAATTTGGATAAGCTGCGCTCTTTCGGTAACATCATCATCGAGCCGCAAAGTGGCTTCCTCGCAAGCGGTCTCGAAGGGAAAGGGCGTATGGAGGAGCCTGACAACATCGTCCAAATTCTGGATGATTACTTTGAAAACAACAAGTTTGACCTTGCCGGCAAGAGGGTTATGATTACTGCCGGCCCTACATACGAGAAAATAGACCCTGTAAGGTTCATCGGCAACTATTCGAGCGGCAAAATGGGCTTTGCCCTCGCCGAGGAGTGTCGCAGGCGTGGTGCTGAGGTTATCCTGATAAGTGGACCCGTAAGTCTTGGCTGCTCCAGCAAAATACGCAGGATTGACGTGGAGAGCAGTCTTGAGATGTACAACGCTTCCATTCAGGAATTTCCCAATTGTGACGTGGCAATCCTCTGTGCCGCCGTATCTGACTTCCGTCCGCAGTCATTTGAAATGGAGAAAATCAAACGCAGAGAAGACAAGATGGAAATCCTCCTCTGCCCTACCAACGACATCGCGGCAGAACTTGGCCGCAGAAAGCGTCCTGACCAGATCCTGATTGGTTTTGCCCTCGAGACAAACGACGAGGAGAACAACGCCAAGGAAAAACTCGAAAGCAAAAATTTTGATTTCATCGTATTGAACTCCACCCGCATCCCCGGCACCACTTTCAAGAGCGACGACAACCAAGTCAGCATCATCTCAAAGGACACCATCAAACCTTACAGGAAAAAGAGCAAACGCGACGTCGCCCACGACATCATCGACGAACTCACCGAACTGCTAAAGTAACTTTAGAACTGAAATAATTCGAGCAATCAACTTGAAAATATATAAGTTGATTGTTTTGCATGAAAACATATATGTTGATTGTTCGCATATTTAAAATCAAACAAAATAGAGGAGCACATTATGTTTGACAAAAAACTTTTACAAGAACAAATCATAGAGTATAAAAATAACTTTCTGCCAAAATGGTGGAAAGATGAAAAATACAAGTGGGAAGCGGTTAAATCTTTCCAAGATAATTGGAATATTAAAGCAAAGGATTTCGCAGATATGCTTAAACGATCTTTGGCAAAAACGGGAAACCTTTTAGCCTCAAGTTATAAATTTCCAAAAGGAAGACTTATTGAACTCGCCACAAAAAATCCTGATAAGGTACGCAAAATGTTCGAAAATCTTTTTGATGAAAACAGGAATGTTATTGAACGTATTCTAGAATTTAAGAGTGAGGCTAAATCGTTGAACACTTCTATTAACGATGGGAAAAGTCATTATCAAGGTGAAAATGCAATTTCCACATACTTATGGCTTCATTACCCTGATAAATACTACATATTCAAGCACTCCGTAGTAAAAGCATTGAAAAATGTAATCAACTATGATTTCACGATAATTGAAAGGGATTACGATAATAACCTTAAACATTTTTACGCATTATATGATGAAATATGTAATATTATCAGCAATGATAAAGAACTAACCGATTTTGTGAAAGAACAAATCACTGACTCTTGTTATCCAGATCCAAAGTATAAAACTCTTACTATGGATTTATGCTATTATATGGCTATGAATGCTCCTAAAACTAAATACACTCATTGGTGGTTTAATACCGATGCCCATTTTTTAACCAAGTTCCCCATTGGCGAGGAAGAATCATTTTCATTGTTCACCGAAAAAGGCAATTACCGACATTATCATAATAATTTCATAAATGTAAATGTTGACGATATTCTTATTGGATATGAGGCTGGTAATGTAAATAAGATTGTTTGTCTTTGTCAAATAACGGGTAAAGATGAAAATAATATCTTTTTCAAGAAAATAGAAGACCTTCAAACTCCAATTCATTATACAGAGTTTGTTCATAGCTCTGAATTAAGCCAAATGCAAGGTTATCCTTATTTCAGCGGTAGTTTGTTACGTCTGACAAATGACGAGTTTTATTTTATTATAAATTTAATTTGTGAAAAAAATCCACAGATAGACCTTGAGAAATTATTAAAATACAAAAATAATGACAATAAATCTGAACAAACATATTCAGAAACAGAACTATACAACAAAGACAAATTCCTTTCAGAGGTTTTTATGTCTTCACAGCAATATGACAAGTTAGTTGCTGTATTGAAAAACAAGAAGAACATTATTTTGCAAGGTGCGCCTGGTGTCGGAAAAACATTTGCTGCCAAACGGCTTGCTTACTCAATAATGGGTGAATGTGATAAAAAGAGAATTGAATTCGTGCAGTTCCACCAAAATTACTCTTACGAGGATTTTATGATGGGCTACAAACCGGTTGATAATAGTTTTATACTGAAACATGGTATATTCTACAACTTCTGCCAGAAAGCAGCAAAGGATGCTACAAATGGTTATTTCTTCATAATCGATGAAATAAATCGTGGGAACATGAGCAAGATTTTCGGTGAATTGCTGATGATGATTGAAAAGGATTACCGAGGTACTGAAACAACTTTGGCATACGACGGCAGCAAATTCACTGTACCAGAAAATCTCTATATCATTGGCATGATGAATACGGCTGACAGAAGTCTTGCTATGATCGATTATGCTCTCCGACGCCGTTTCAGTTTCTTCGAGATTTCCCCTGCTTTTGAATCAGATGGCTTCAAACAATATCAAATTAACCTTGAAAACAATATTTTCAACCAACTGATTGAAAAGGTTAAAGAACTCAATGAAACCATCAAAAAAGATGATTCATTAGGCAAGGGCTTTTGTATTGGCCACAGTTATTTCTGCAATTTGAAGAAGGAGGAATGTACATTAGATAGAATGCAACAAATAGTGGAATTTGAACTTTTACCTATGTTGGAGGAATATTGGTTTGACGATAACGGAAAAGTGGAAAATTGGAGTAATGCCCTACACGCAATTGTAAAATGAGACAAAACGAGCATATCCTGATAAAAAACATCTATTATATGCTGGCTTATGCGTTCCAAACACTGAACCAGTCTAATTTTGAGAATGTCGCAACAGAGGAATTTGAAAACATTCATAATCTGTTTGCTGCAATTCTTGGCATAGGTATAGGTCAACAATTAAAGCAAGGTCTGTATCGGGAGTATCTCAATCGTAGTGAGGATCTTCCCCTCATGCGTGGCAAAATTGAAATGACTGGCACAATCCGAAACAAGATTGCTCACCGACAAATGATTACTTGTGAATACGATGAACTTTCAGAGAACAACTTACTCAATCAAATCATTAAAACCACCGTTTTCTTACTATTGCACAGTAATGAGGTGAACAGTAAGAACAAAGGGCTTTTGAAAAAAGAAATGACTTTTTTTGCAAATATCGACAAAATAAATCCTGTTCCTATCTCATGGAAAAGTATTCGTTTCCACCGAAACAACCAAACCTATCGGATGCTTATCAGTATTTGTCAACTCGTTATTGAGGGGATGTTACTCACAACAGATGATGGCACTCACAAACTAATGCATTTTATTGACGACCAATCGATGTGCCGTTTATATGAGAAATTTCTTCTCAATTATTACAATAAAGAGTTTCCAAAATTAAAAGTTCACGATGCTCAAATACCTTGGGCTTTGGATGACGATACCAGAACTATGTTACCCATAATGCAAACTGACATAATGCTTTCTCTCAATGAAACCGTTCTGATTATAGATGCCAAATATTATAGTCATATAATTCCAAAAGGGCAATATGAAAGTGGTAATCTCCATTCTCAAAACTTATATCAAATCTTCACTTACGTAAAAAACAAAGAAGCAGAACTCAAAAACCTGCCACACGAAGTTTCAGGAATGTTACTTTATGCTCAAACTGATGAGACAAATCTTCCAAATTATATCTATAAAATGAGTGGTAATAAAATCGCTGTTAAGACATTAAACTTATATTGTGATTTTTCCGAAATAAAAACTCAACTAAACAACATTATCTCTGATTTCTTCGGCATATAATAATATGTATATAAATCAAACGTTAAATAGATATAGAATCAAATAAAGATAGGGCTGAGATTAACCGCATATTTGAAAAACTTCGTGAATACCCTGAAAACGAGGTTGTTGAATTTAAGAAAGCCGAAAATAATTTCGATTTCGATGATTTGGGCAAGTACTTTTCCGCATTGAGCATGAGGCCAATTTACGAAAGAAAGCATCTGCATGGTTAATATTTGGAATTCTTGATAAGAATCACCAAATTATAGGTACGTCATATAAGAATAGTACAAAAAGTTTACAGAAATTAAAACAGGATATTTCTCAGCATATCACTGATAACAATACATTTCGTGAAATTTATGAATTAATAGTTGATGGTAAACGTATTCTGATGTTCCAAATACCTGCTGCACCACGGGGCATTCCCATTGCCTGGCAGGAGCACTTTTACGGCAGACGTGGTGAGAGTCTTGCAGCATTGGTTATGAACAAATATGACCAAATCCGCCGACAGTCTGTCGATGATGATTGGTCAAAGCAATTGGTCCTGGATGCTTCAATTGCCGATTTAGACAAGGTGGCCATAGATATAGCCAGAAAAGGTTTTAAAGAACATTTTCCGAGATTGAATAAAGAAATCGACAAATGGGATGATGAGGTGTTTTTAAACAAGGCAAAGTTGACTATTGATGGAAAAATCACCAAGACTGCTATCCTATTATTGGGAAAGCCTGAGTCTGTGCATTTCCTTAACCATATAGGAGAAATTGTCTGGCGTCTGGATACTAAAAAAATGTAGGACAAGTGTTCTCAATACCGTTTTTATTGACGACAACGGAAGTAATGCGTAAAATACAGAACTATCCTTTCAAGATTTTCCCTAAAAACAGTCTTATTCCAAGTGAAGGGATGAAGTACGACAATGAATCCATTCTTGAGGCTTTACACAACTGCATTGCCCATCAAGACTACACAAAAAATGCCAGAATTATTGTGATAGAACGTGAAAATGAAATAGAATTCAAAAATCGTGGTCGATTCTATGATGGAACTTACGAGGACTATATTTCTGGTGAACGCATCCCTGACCAATACCGTAATCCTTTTCTGGCACAAGCTATGGCAATTATCAAAATGATTGATACCGAAGGGTTTGGTATTCATAAGATGTATGTTTCACAGAAAAATCGTTTCCTGCCAATGCCAGATTACGACAATAGTGATGACGAAAACGTTATTTTGAAAATTCGTAAGCATGCGGTGAAATGCGTATTTTTAGGAAGTTAATAATGAAGTAACTTT
>JAJPZD010000271.1 GCA_021204605.1 Prevotella sp. | reverse complement strand
GGCAAGTGACAATGAAATTCTTACATGCCGTTTAGTTGACCGCGCTTTGCGCCCCTTATTCCCTGCTGATTTCCACGCAGAGGTGTTCGTGAATGTACTACTTTTCTCTGCGGATGGCATCGACCAGCCCGACGCACTCGCAGGCTTTGCCGCCTCTTGCGCTTTGGCTTGCTCTGACATTCCATTTGAATGTCCGATTTCCGAAGTCCGCGTTGCACGCGTGAATGGTGAATACGTTGTTGACCCGACATTCGAGCAGATGAAAAGTGCAGACATTGACATTATGGTGGGTGCTTCGAAAGAGAACATCCTCATGGTTGAGGGCGAGATGAAAGAAGTTTCCGAACAGGATCTTCTCAATGCTCTCAAAGTGGCACAGGAGGCAATACGCCCAATGTGTGTTCTGCAAGAGGAGCTCTCAAAAGAACTGGGCACTGATGTCAAGCGTGAATATTGCCACGAGGTCAACGATGAGGAACTGCGTGAACAGTTGAGAAACGAGACTTACTCTAAGTGTTATGACATAGCAAAAGCTGGAAACCACGATAAGAAAGAACGTGAGGAAGCCTACGATAAGATCAAGACTGACTTTGCGGAGGCTTACGTGGAGGCACATGCCGAACTGTCTGACGATGAGAAAGAAGAAAAACTTGCGCTTATAGACCGCTATTACCACGATGTGGAGCGTGATGCTATGAGACGCTGCATACTCGATGAAGGAACACGTCTCGATGGCAGGACAACCGAGGAAATTCGCCCTATCTGGTGCGAGGTAAGCCCTCTGCCAATGCCTCACGGCAGCTCTATTTTCACTCGTGGAGAGACACAGAGTCTCACCACCTGTACTCTTGGTACAAAATTAGATGAGAAAATGGTTGACGACGTGCTCGACAGGAGTTACATGCGCTTCCTTCTACACTACAACTTCCCCCCATTCTGCACCGGCGAGGCTAAGGCGCAACGAGGCGTAGGTCGTCGTGAGATTGGACACGGACATCTTGCATGGCGCGCTCTGAAAGGCCAGATACCAGAGGATTTCCCTTACACAGTACGTGTGGTTTCTGAAATTCTCGAAAGCAATGGATCTTCTTCAATGGCAACAGTTTGTGCCGGTACATTGGCTTTGATGGATGCCGGTGTTCCAATGAAAAAGCCAGTCAGTGGTATTGCCATGGGACTTATCAAGAATCCAGGCGAGGACAAATATGCTGTCCTTAGCGATATACTCGGCGACGAGGACCATCTCGGAGATATGGACTTCAAGACAACAGGTACGAAAGACGGTCTTACCGCAACGCAAATGGATATCAAGTGCGACGGCCTCAGTTTTGAAATACTTGAGAAGGCTCTCATGCAGGCAAAGCGCGGACGTGAGTTCATACTCGGCAAACTGACTGACACTATCGCAGAGCCGCGTCCTGAACTGAAACCGCAAGTTCCTCGTATCGAGGCTTTCGACATACCGAAAGAGTTTATTGGTGCGGTCATCGGTCCTGGTGGCAAGATTATACAACAGATACAGGAGGAGACTGGTGCCATAATTACCATTGACGAAACCGACGGCAAGGGCAAGGTACAGGTCAGCGCACCAGACAAGAGCAGCATTGAAAATGCTATCCGCAAGATAAAGACCATAGTGGCAATCCCCGAAGTAGGTGAGGTGTACGAGGGTACAGTACGCTCCGTAATGCCTTACGGCTGTTTCGTTGAGATAATGCCTGGCAAAGACGGGCTGCTTCATATCTCTGAAATCGACTGGAAGCGCCTCGAAACTGTTGAGGATGCTGGTCTGAAAGAAGGCGACAAGATACAGGTCAAACTGATGGACATCGACCAGAAGACCGGCAAATACAAGCTCTCACACCGTGTTCTCATCCCGAAACCGGAAGGCTATGTGGAGCGTGAACGCCGACCAAGACCAGAACGCAGGCCACGACCCGACCGCAACGAGCGTCCTAACAACCGCTTTGAGCACCGCAATGAACGCTTCGAGCACCGCAATGAGCGTTACGAGCGCAACGACCGTTTTGACCGTTCCGAGCGCAATAACGACTTCCATGACCCGATGATGCCGAGAGAGCCAAGAGACTTTAACGACAGTCTTGATCGCTAATAATTAAATTCAAAACCACATAAAATAGGCTGCATCACGAAAGTTTTGCAGCCTATTTCTTGATGTATTCACTCCTGACTTTAACTCCATTCCTGATTTCTCCTTATACTTACCAAAAGATCGTTGACAGCATTGATGTCAACGGTATCCTTTATAACGGAATGTTCCATCGCTTCCTTCATCTCATTTTCTTTGTCATTTAGCATTTCCATTATCTCGTCATATTCAAAACAATGGTTCTTGACCTTGAGGAGAAACTCTCTGTCAATGTCGGTTCTGTCAACATTGAAGCCCTCTCCCTTGGCAATCTCGATACCCATGTTCATCAAACGGAATGCGTGACAGATATTCTTTGAATCGTAGTTCTTGTTTAGGTTGCTTTCATACCTCACCGGGTTACGGTTCTGCTCCCACTCACGGTAATTCTTGTAGTCTATGCAATGCTTGCGGTATCCGCTCTCATTATACGAAATCCAGCATATAGGTTTCTCCCCTTTTGATACGGAACAGAGATTGACTTTTATCTGCGTGCTTGACCCGTCCTCATTCACTATTCCGGAATAGCCCAACGGTTTCTGCCCTTCATACCATTTTGACAACAATACGGTACTATCGGAACAATCACTATTGAGACCATAAAAAGAGATTATGAAATCCACCATATTCTTTCTCGTTGCCATGGCATATTCCTCTTTTACCTTCTGGTACTCAACATCATTCTTGTCAAGCGACTTCCACTCATTCACTATATCCGTAATCTTTCTTGC
>JAJPZD010000103.1 GCA_021204605.1 Prevotella sp. | reverse complement strand
GACTGTAAATCCGCTTTCTGCGTCTTGGCTGTCCTTACGGCATACCCGTTGTCAGAACTGAGCCCACCGCTGTTACTGCAAGAAGACAAGACCACAGCCGCAGCTGCTAAAAATAAAATTCTGCTCTTTTTCATACCTATTTCTCAAAAATTAATTAATTCTTTATTTACAAGATAGATGGCGGCAGAAAGGATTCCGCATGCCGTCAAGAGAAAACTTTTTTTACTTTTATAGTTTTCGGACTGCAAATGTACATATTATTTATGTAAATATAAGCGAAATAAATGATAATTATTTAGTTTTAACTAAAATTGTAAGACAAAATCAGTTATTATTAAAAAACAAAGAATACTAGGGGCGAAAAACACAATTTTTCATGTCGTCAGTCCCATTTCCTTTGCCTTTTTCTCAAGCACTCTCATAAGCGGTTCTCGTTCGTTAGGCACCAAATCATCTAAAATGGCATCCTTAAGAACCTGTTTGAGCACCCCTACCTCTTTGGATTGAGGCAGGTGGAACATTTCCATAATTTCCTTGCCGTTGATACAAGGCTGGAAGAGACGCTTATAGTCTTTTTCCTTCAGGTCGTGCAATTTCTTGCGTAGGATCTGGAAATTGTTCAACAAGTGCTGCTTTCGTCCCTCGTCTCTTGTCGTAATGTCTGCCTCGCCAAGCAACATGAGGTCGTCGATGTCATCGCCGGCATCGTTGAGAAGCCGTCTCACGGCACTGTCGGTAACCGGTTTGGAAGTAACGGCCACAGGTATAGGCCGCATGTGTAGATAGACGAGTTTCTGGACGTATTTCATCTTGGCATCCATCGGCATTTTGAGTCGTCTGAAAATATCGGGCACCATTTTAGCACCCACGTAATTATGTCCGTAGAATGTCCAGCCGTTGTTGTCATCCCAGCGTTTGGTCTTTGCCTTTCCGATGTCGTGTAGCAGGGCGGCCCAGCGCAGCCATAGGTTGTCGGAGTGCTTGGAGACATTGTCGAGGACGCCTAATGTGTGGTAGAAATTGTTTTTGTGGGCATACCCGTTGCGTTTCTCGATGATGTCGAGAGATATGAGCTCTGGCAGTATGTATCGCAGGAGCCCGCTGCGGTAGAGGTCCACAATACCCTTGCTTGGGGTCTTGGTCAACATTATCTTGTTGAACTCCTCATGAATGCGCTCCTTGCTTATTATTTCCAATCTGTAAGCGTTCTTTTCTAAAGCCTCGAAAGTCTCATCCTCTATGGAGAAGTTCAACTGGGATGCGAACCTGATACACCTGAGCATGCGCAAAGGGTCATCGGAAAAGGTGATATTGGGGTCGAGAGGCGTACGTATAATACCGTCCTCGAGGTCGTCCACGCCATAGAACGGGTCAACGAGCACACCGAAACGCTCTTTGTTGAGGCAGATGGCAAGGGCGTTAATAGTGAAATCGCGTCGGTTTTGGTCATCTTCCAAAGAACCGTCCTCGACGATAGGCTTGCGTGAACCACGGTTGTAACTTTCTCGTCGGGCACCGACGAATTCCACCTCAATACCGTTGTATTTTACTTGTGCGGTGCCGAAGTTGCGGTACACGGCGATGTCCGCTTTTTTGCCGAGAGCGTTTCTGAACGCTTCGGCGAGCTTTATCCCGCTGCCTACTGTCACGACATCTATATCGGCAGAGGGGCGTTCGAGGAAAAGATCTCTTACGTAGCCTCCCACCACATAACATTCCAAGCTCAAGGAGTCGGCCACGTCGGATATTTTATGAAAGATGTCTTTGTCGAGAAGTCTCGCCAAATCATCGTTGGTAAGTCGTCTCATGTCAATAGCATTTATAAAAGTGTGCAAAAATACGAAAATTTGTTTATCCATTAAAAAAATGAGGGGTCGATTTGTGCTTTTACAGAAATAAGAGTAATTTTGCGAGAAAAAGATACGGAAGTATGAGAAGAACAAACGTTATGTCTGTTATTTTCGTTGTATCCTTATTGTTTCTCGTGGGTTGCGATGGAATTGGAGTTGAGGGCAAGGCGGAAAAGATACTTGAGGAGGCGCAAAGAGAGTTTGACGATGGTGAATATGTGAAGGCACTTGCTTCGATTGATTCTCTTCGCACGACCTATCCCAAAGCGATTGAGATGCGCAAGACGGCACTGAAACTTTACCAGCAGATAGAGTTGCGACGAGCTCAGAGTGCTGTTCAGGCGGCGGACAAGGCACTGCAACGGGCCAACACCGACTATGAGGCGATGAGAAGCAGGATAGATTCTTTAAAGGAGACTGGAAAGATGACTTTGGAGCAGCTCCGTTTGTTCAATTATACAAAGGCGAGGCGCGACTCGCTGCAGAACGTGTTTGATGTGGAGTGCGCCAAGATCAAATATATAAAGGTGAAGATGGCAGAATGAGTTAAAATAATGTGTTTTTATGTTAACAAAGTGCATAAAACGCATGTGAAAGTATAAAAAGAGTATTAATTTCGAGAAAAAGCAGGTGGTAAATTGCATTCTTCAGAAAAATGGTTTACTTTTGCGACAAAATGTAAGAAGGGAATGAAAGATAATAACATTCTGACTTTAATATGTAATTACTTTTGCCCTCAATGTAAGACTATCCTAATGCTATTAAAAACGCATGAGAGTGTCTATGAATACACGTAAAAGATATATAGGATAATAACATAACAAATCAAAGAATTAACATGAACTTAAAAAGAATTTTATTTTCAGTCTCATGCATGGTGGCTTTGTGCGCATCAGCAACTTCAATTCAGGAAGTAGGGGGCTGGTTGGAAAGCGGATGGGTTACTTTCACATTGGACAGCAGCGCATTTTCCTACAATGTTTATTGCAAGGCTTCGGGTGGAGACTACACCCTGCTTGACAGTCCGTTGGTAAGGAATTACGGTACATACGGCCGTGCAGACGCACTCGGCCTGTCAGCCGGTACGTACCAGTTTAAGGTCGTTCCTGTTGACGCAAGCGGGAATGAGATGTCGGGTTCAGCGGAGTCATCGACATTCACAGTTACAGCAAAAGACAGGACCGGTTTTGCTTTTGTAAACGGTTATGTTCCTGGTGCATACAAATCAGATGGTACATTGAAATCGGGAGCTGTTGTTATTTATGTTACAAACAACAACAAGGATGCCGTTACTCTCGATGTTACGACGAGTAATAAGGGCTCTGTCACCACAGAGGTTGGCTTCCAGAATATTCTCGATGGTTTCAAGAAGGGTTGCGACAGCCGTCCTCTTTGTATAAGGCTCATCGGTCAGATTACCACCCCAAGCTACAACGACAAGGGAGATATCGTTATTGATTTAAATAAAAAGGAAGTTTGTCCTGGTGTTACTATCGAGGGTGTGGGTAATGACGCCACCTGTGACGGCTGGGGTATCAGGCTTAAGAACACCACTTCAGCAGAGATATGCAATCTTGGTTTTATGAATACCGCAAGTGATGAGGGAGATGATGTAGGCTTGCAGCAGACAAACAACTACATCTGGGTACACAACTGTGATTTCTTCTATGGCAAGGCAGGCGGTGATGCAGACCAGGCAAAGGGTGATGGCTCTCTTGACTGCAAGAAATCAAATTATGTAACAATTTCCTACAACCATTTTTGGGATAATGGCAAGTGCTGCCTGTTGGGACTTAGCGAGAAATCATACGATTATTACATAACATACCACCACAACTGGTTTGACCACAGCGACAGCCGTCATCCACGTGTACGCTACTATTCAGCCCATGTTTACAACAACTATTATGACGGTTGTGCAAAATATGGAGTAGGCTCTACAATGGGTTCAAGTATATTCGTTGACAGAAACTATTTCCGTAACACCAACAAGCCAATGCTTATTTCCATGCAGGGAACAGATGCATCTGGTTCTGGCACATTCAGCAGTGAGGACGGAGGTATAATAAAGGCATACGGCAACACTTTCGCAGAGAAGTCAAGCAATTTCAAACTTGTGTATTGGGCATCAAACAACACCAGTTTTGACGCATACGAGGTAAGTAATGCTACAGATCAGGTGCCGAGCTCTGTGGTTGCCAAGCAAGGAGGAACTTCATACAGCAATTTTGATACCAACTCAAGCATTATGTACAGCTATACTGCGGATGACCCAAGTACCATTCCTGATAAATTGGCAGGAGACTTAGGCGCGGGCCGTTGCCAGCATGGAGATTTCCAGTGGACATTCACCAACAGCAGTGATGACAGCAGCTATGCAGTGAACACGGCTTTGCAATCAGCCTTGACGAGCTATACTACCTCTCTTGTCGGTCTGTTCGTTGATGATGATTATACGAGCAACAATGGCACTACGGATGATTCTTCGAGTAACAGCGGCAGTTCAAGCGGAGGAAGCTCAAGTGACAGTACAAACAGTGGCAGTTCAAGCGGCAGCAACGTAACAGTAAGCACCGGTTATGAGTGCTACTTCACGGGCGGAGCTCCTTCAAGCACTTTCTATACAGTAAGCGGTAATTATTCTTCAAGCAAAGGAAGTGCGACGGTTAACGGAACTACATATACCACATGTCTTAAGATGGAGTCCAGTACATCTGTTACTTTCACTACAACAGAGGAGATGACATTGACACTTGTATTTGAGAGTGGCTCAACAGCAGATGTGAAGATAGATGGCACTACCGTTTCTGCTGCATCAGGAAGCAATGTTATAACAGTGGATCTTTTAGCAGGCTCTCATACAATAACAAAGGCAAGTACACACTATCTGTATTATATCAACCTTTCAGGTGGCAGTGATAATAGTGGCAGTACAGGCGGCGATGATAACAGCAGCTCAGGCGGCGATGATAACAGCAACTCAGGCAGTAGCAGCAGTAATAGCGGTGTAGAGTCTTATGGTGATTATGTATGCGTATTCACAGGAGGTACACCTTCAAGCAGTTTCTATACAATAAATGGTAACTATACAACCAATGGTGGACATGGCCAGGCAACTGTCAACGGAACTACATACTATGACTGTCTTAAGATGGAGTCTTCTACATCAATAACTTTCACTATCACGGAGGAAATGATCTTGACCCTTGTATTTGAGGAGGGAGCATCTAAGACACCTAATATCAAGATAGATGGTGAGAAATCAACTGCGGCAGAGGGAGGCAATGTAATATCCGTAACTCTTGAGGCAGGTACTCACACTATTACGAAGGCAGATTCTCATTATCTGTTCTACATGGATCTTGAGGCAACTGACGTTGACGATGAAGAAGAAGATGATGATGAGTCATTCAAGGATGTAGTGGAGAATGGTTTCGATGACAGTGATGTTACCGCTGTTACGGGCGAGTGCTATTTCACTGGTGAGTTTGAGGAGTCTGGTGAGAATCATGACATCTTCAATATAACACTGGGAGACAACAGCGTCGACAAAGGCCAGGGCTACAGTTCAAGCCATGGTTCAGTGGTTTACAACGGAATGACGCTTGACTATTGCCTCAAGATGGAGACAGGAGCTCAGATTACATTTGATGTAGCTGAATCCTGGACTACTCTGACAGTGATCTTGGGAGTTGATGATGATGATACTAACCATGACTTCAAGTTGGATGGTACTAAGGTATATGCCGATCTTTCGTCTGATGGTACATATTACATCTACACCGCAACGCTGGATGCAGGCTCGCATATAATAGAAAAGGATAAGACAGCTTTCCTGTTCTACATCAGTCTCTCAACAGGTGCTGGTATCAACAACATCACATTCGAGGCAACAGGCAACGACAAGTTGTATAACTTGAATGGACAGCGTGTATCTAACCAATACAATGGTGTTGTTATCCTGAACGGTAAGAAATTAATTGTTAAATAAGTATATTTTTTAATTAGAAGGAGAGGAGAGGCCGTGAGGTTTCTCCTCTTTTTTTGCTCCAATGAAAAATGAAGAATTAAAGAGTTTTACTATTTTCTCAAATATAATTGCTAACTTTGCAGTGAATATCCGCGTAAAGGAAAATGTCAAACGCTAAAATCAGTACAGAGGAGCAGTTCAGAGAGGTGATGTCGGAGTGTCGTGAGCTCTTTGCGAAGAAGTTGCACGATTATGGCCCTTCCTGGCGTATCCTGCGCCCATCGTCGCTTACTGACCAGCTGTTCATCAAGGCGAAGCGAATCAGGAGCATCGAGACGAAGGGCGAGGCACTCGTTGACGAGGGTATAAGGGGCGAGTTCATCGGTCTTATCAACTACGGACTTATCGGTCTTATCCAGCTTGAGAAAGGTTTCGTGGATGCTCCCGATATCACGAATGACGAGGCATTGGCGATGTACGACCGCCATGCCGGCGAAGCGCTGAAGCTGATGTTGAGGAAGAACCACGACTACGATGAGGCGTGGCGGCTGATGCGTGTGAGCAGTTATACAGATTTCATACTTACGAAGATACAACGCGTGAAGGAGATAGAGGACATCGGAGGAGCGACCCTCGTGTCTGAAGGCATCGACGCCAACTATATGGATATAATCAACTATTCAGTGTTTGGTGTGATAAAACTCACGGAGGGAGATGAGCGTTAAGAGACTGACACTCACATTGATTGTCAACCTATGCCGTTTGATTGTTGCCGTAACATTCATCTTCTCAGGTTACGTGAAGTCGATAGACCCGCTTGGCACAAAGTACAAGATACACGACTATCTTGAGGTGGTAGGTCTGTCGGCATTCATTCCTGACTACGTGATGTTAGGTGCTGCAGTGCTGCTCGGGGCGTTGGAGTTTTGTTTGGGGGTGTTCGTACTCTTTGCGGTAGGGCGGCGGCTTGTATCACGCCTCGTGCTGCTGTTCATGGCGGTGATGACACCGTTGACGCTATGGTTGGCGGTGTCAGACCCGATACAAGACTGTGGGTGTTTCGGAGATGCCTTGGTGCTGACCAACTGGGAGACGTTCTATAAGAACATCGTTCTGCTGATAGCCGCCATAGTGCTGTGCGTTAAACCGTTGGTGATGCCACGGTTTATCAGCCGTTCCAACCAGGCGATAGTGGTGGCATATACGGTGTTTTTCATCCTGTTCTCTGCCGGTAGGAGTCTATACACGTTGCCGCCGTTTGATTTCCGCCCATATCATGTCGGAGCAGACATAAAAGCAGGTATGGAGATACCTGAAGGAGAGCAAGGACCGCAGTATGAGACGACATTCATCTTGGAGAAGGACGGAGAGAGAAGGGTGTTCACCCTTGACGACTATCCCGACAGCACGTGGACGTTCATCGACAGCCGGACGGTGCAGACATCAAAGGGATATGTTCCTCCGATACACGATTTCTCGATACAGACGATGGACGATGGAGAGGACATCACTGACAGCGTGCTGGGCTATAACGACTATTCATTCCTGCTTGTGTCTCCCCATCTGGAGACAGCCGATGACTCCTCGTTTGGGGACATAGAGATGCTGTATGAGTACAGCAAGGCATACGGGTATCCGTTCTATGCACTGACAGCAAGTACGGGGAAGGCGATACAATACTGGCGTGACATCACGGGTGCGGAATATGATTTCTATATGACCGATGAGATAACGCTAAAGACGGTAATCAGAAGCAATCCTGGCTTGTTGCTGCTTAAAGATGGGGTGGTGATAGGGAAGTGGAGCTGCAACGACCTGCCGAAGCTCGACACTAACTCCGGCAGACTTGAGGATACAGAGTATGGCAAGATAGCCGATGTGTCGTTGGCACGCAAGTTGTCGAAGGTGTTTCTGTGGTACATCCTGCCATTGGTGTTGCTGAGTATAGCCGACCGGACGTGGCATTTCACTGTATGGATTAAGGATAAGAGAAAATCCAATAAGATATATCAACTTTTAAAAGGCAAAAAGAAAATGAGAAAGAAAATTGTAGCAGGCAACTGGAAAATGAACATGAACCTGCAAGATGGTATTGCTCTCGCAAAGGAGCTTAACGAGACACTGAAAAACAACAAGCCAAAGTGCGATGTTGTGATCTGCACTCCGTTCATACACCTTGCAAGCGTTGCCCAATTGATTGATCAGGATGTAGTGGGACTTGGAGCAGAGAACTGCGCCGACAAGGAGAAGGGAGCATACACCGGTGAGGTTTCCGCAGAAATGGTAAAGAGCACCGGTGCACAGTATGTCATCCTTGGTCACTCTGAGCGTCGCGGCTATTATGGAGAGACTCCGGAGATATTGAAAAACAAGGTGCTTCTTGCACTCAAGAATGGCTTGAAGGTGATATTCTGTATCGGCGAGAGTCTTGAGGAGCGTGAGGCAAACAAGCAGAACGAGGTTGTAAAGATGGAGCTTGAGAGCAGCGTGTTCAACCTCAGTGAGGAGGAATTCAAGAATATCATCATCGCCTACGAGCCTATCTGGGCTATCGGTACGGGCAAAACGGCAACGTCGGACCAGGCAGAGGAGATACAGGCATATATCCGCAGCATAATCGCCGGCAGATACGGACAGGCTGTTGCTGACGACACCTCAATACTCTATGGAGGCAGTTGTAAGGCAAGCAACGCTGCTGAGCTGTTTTCAAAGCCAGACATCGACGGAGGTCTTATCGGAGGCGCTTCCTTGAAGGCAGCAGACTTCCTCGGTATCGTCAACGCATGGTAATCAGAGGTGGTACATACTAAAAACCATAACAAATGAAACGATTCGCCGCACTGTTGTTTATTCTCTCCGCCCTTGCCGTGCAGCTCAGGGCACAGGAGTTTCTCGATGAACTGAGAATGCGAAGGGCAGGGGATGGGGTTGTCACGGTCAACCAGAGCAAGGACATCGATGAATTGGTGAACAGTGCCAAGCTTGAGATTTCCTCCCCTGCGCAATCGCAACCAGCCCCCGCTGTGATCCCGGAAAAGAGAAACAGTGGCACGCCAAGCACGGGAACAGTATCAGAGAATACAGGGAGGGAGAGTGCCTCTGTTGTAAAGCCGGAGACAACATCATCATCTTCGGAAGAAGGCAGTGTGAACACCGACAGGAAGGTGATGCGCAACGGAACCACTGTGACGGGCTACCGTGTGCAGGTGTATTCCGGCGGCAACACACGCAATGACAAGAACAATGCGGAACGTATCGGCAAGGAGGTGAAGGCTAAATTCCCTGAGTATCCGATATATGTGCATTTCTATTCACCACGTTGGATCTGTCGTGTGGGTAATTTCCGCACCTACCAGGAGGCAGATAATGTGCTCAAAGACATTAAGGCGATGGGCTATAAGGATGCGTGCATAGTGAAAGGGAAGATCACCGTTGCCAACTGACGCGCGTATGATTGTGTGGCACCATGAATCGTTTAATTGATAAATATGAATCCTGAGACAGAATACCGTGAAGGCCTTGACGAGCTTGCGTCGCACTACAAGAGGATAATCGAGCTTTTGGGAGAGGACACAGGGCGTGATGGCCTGCTTAAGACTCCAATGCGCGTTGCGAAAGCTATGCAGGTGTTCACCCGTGGCTATGGAGAGGATGCCCATAAGGTGCTCCTTGATGCGTTGTTTGAGGAGAAATACAACCAGATGGTGATAGTCAAGGATATTGACTTCTTCTCGCTCTGTGAGCATCACCTGCTGCCTTTCTACGGCAAGGTGCACGTGGCGTACATACCCAACGGTCATATAACTGGACTGAGCAAGATAGCCCGTGTGGTTGATGTTTACAGCCATCGCCTGCAGGTGCAAGAGCGCATGACGTTACAGATAAAAGACTGTATTCAGGAGACCCTGAAGCCTCTTGGCGTCATGGTGGTCATTGAGGCCCAACACCTGTGCATGCAGATGAGGGGCGTGGAGAAACAAAACGCCATAACGACGACGAGTGACTTTTCGGGTGCGTTCAACCAGGCCAAGACGCGTCAGGAGTTTATGAATCTGTTGCGGCGTAACGACTGATGTTTCAATGATATTGAGATAATCTGTCAAAGCCCTAAATGCACTGTCTTGTAAATTAAGGTGTTATTAATTAAAATAGCAGTAGTAATAAAGTCAAAAAAATGAAAGTATTATCAAAATTATCAGCATTCGTGCTTTTATGCATGGCAACGATGTCGCTCGTTTCCTGCTTGGGTGACGATGACGACAATGGCCTTAGTGATGAGGACTACAAGAGCTACACGAATCTCATGTCTGGCTATTATTATGGCGGCAAGATTTATTTCTACAACGACACCATCACGACAACATCCAATCAGGTTGATTCAGTGACTTCTCTGTCAGCAGTCATATATACGGATTCCACGATTGTGATACAGAATGTGCCTGGACGTGTGCTTGCCAAATGCATCACCAATCATAGTGAGCTGAAAGAGGCTATAGAGAATGCAGATAACCAGACTCTTAGGCTTAACTATGTGCTGTACCCAAAGCCGACATCCTCCTATTTGTATTATTATGTTTATCCTGTTACAGTAACATATAATGAGCTTACATATAGCGGAGATAACCACAAGGTGCAAATATCTTTTTACATCCCTTCACTGGGTGTATATTATAACGGTATGATAGATATTCCAATATACTTGGCGGGAGTTTATCAGGATGGAGAGGAGATGGAACTATTCTATAACAGCAACAGTTTGGATAATTCCAATACGCTGCTGGAATTCTACGCAACGAAGTATTGAAAGAGAGACAAGATAAAAGGATGACAGACGTTTCAACAGATCTGCCATCCCTTTACTTTATAATTATCGGTTGCAAGGTATTATCATTGAGAAATATGCCCGCAACCGATTTTTTTGACTTGTTACTTAATAAGTACTTTCTTTCCGTTCACAATGTAGATACCTTTCTTCGTGGCTGCGTTCACAAGCTGACCACTGATAGTATAAATCCTGTTGTCTCCTGCTACTCTCTGCAATGTCATGCCTTTGATTCCAGTGGCATCACCACTTACATTCGCCGTTGCGATGTATTGCAGCATAAGCGTTCCATCGCTATCGTATTGGATACCTACTATGTTCTTTATGTCGCTAATCGTAACGATATAAGACATTGGTTTAGAGAGTTATGAGAATTAATTATTTTACGCCATTGTCATGGTCTCCATTGTACAGTTGACGGTTTCCTGCGTTGTATTTACGTCCATAACTGAACTTATATGCTAAACTGAAATAAATCATGTTGCCGTTGTTTTTTATGTAGGTGTGTCCGACACTCTTGTAATATTGACTTAGGCACTCGTTGTAATAGTCGAAGCCTTGTGCGTAACCCAACAACAATACACCAAGACCCACTTCCAACCCCTTGTACTTGTATGAGGCGGCGAGGGAAGAGCTGTTTTCGCCCCCATAGATATTTTCACCCCACAAAGACCTGTCAGCCGTTGCGAACTCGTACATGACATCCCAGTTGCCCAGCATCAGCTCAGCCGAGCAACCCCATTGCCAGTATTTGTAAGTATGCAGGTAGTTATTACCGTGGTTTCTGAATGTTGAGAAAGAGCCGTAGGCTTTCAGGTCAAGGATGTCTTTTATGGCATGGAGCGTAAAATCCATTTCCTGGTAGCTTTTCAAGAAGTTTTTCTGGTTTTCCGACTTTGTTATGATCATATAAGAGCCGTATTCCTGCAGTTCAGGATATATCGATGAAGAAATAGGGTGTGAGGAGTAGCTGAGCGAGCCGTAATAGTTCAGTGAGAAAACATCGGTGTCCCAGTCGAACGACAAGGAATTAGAGTTCTGCCACCATGGCTTGAGGTATGGGTTGCCATCGTTGGCGGTAAGATCGTCCTGCTGCTGCCTTACGTCACTAAGGTCAGACAGAGAAGGTGTTATTTCAGACAGTCTGCTGGATAATCTTATAGATGTGTTTTTTGAAGGACTATATTTCAGGGATAGCTGTGGTCGGAACGTCCATTTGTCGAAACCGATAATATCCTGATAAACCCTGTTGTAGCTTGCCCCGATACCCAGCATATAGTTCAGTTTCCACAGAGTGCCTTGCAATTGTGTGAAGAAATACAGTTTCTGGGAATTCAGCACGGCATCGGTGTTCACGTTTCCTGTATAGTCGTTGTTTGTGTGGCTTATAGTATATTCAGCACCCGCCGAGAGCACCTCTTTTTTCATTGTCTTAGAATAGATAGCTTCTGTGATGAGCGAGTATTTCTTACCGTCGGTGGTGTAGCTGTAATCGTTGA
>JAJPZD010000155.1:10138-12150 GCA_021204605.1 Prevotella sp. | reverse complement strand
TTCATCATGTCAGTTGCCTCTTTGATGCCTTTGTTTTGAGCCTCTATGAGGAAATGCGTGGCTGCCGCCTTGTCGTCCTGCATATAGGCGCATACGGCGCGTGCATAGTCGGCCTCGCCGCTGTCGCCGGCTTTTTCGAGGTATTTGCTTGCGATGTAGAGGTCGCCGTGGCTTATCGCCGCATTGCCGGCGTTGAGGTTGGCTATCTCGTCATCGGGGTACATCTTGACGGCGGTCTCGAAGATATACATAAACTCCTCGGAGCCTGGCTCGCACTCCTGTGCCACGATATAAAACTCGTCGAGGCTTAGGTTCTGCGGACGTCTCCTTATCACCTTGCGTATCTCGTCGGCACTGCTATATACCTTCACATTATATACCACCTTATAGTCGGTGTGCCTTAGTTTCGGATAGCACGTGTTGAGCAGTATGCCATATTCCAACGGGTACTCTGTCTTTATCTTCCCTTCCTTAACGTCGGGGTCCATGCCCCTGTCGTCTATTATGGCGAGTATCTCTGATCGGTGCTCTAAGGATGACTCCTCCACATACTGGCGCAGCCCTGCCCAGTCCTCCGCCTCATAGTCGGTGGTTATCACGCCGTTCTCGAAGTTGTACAACTGACTGACATATCCGCGCAGGGATTCCGTCCTTCCCCTCGCCAATTCGCTGTTGTGGGCGTAGGAACCCTCCGGAGAGGCGTAGCCCTTGAGCTGTACCGATGTTATGGTATAGTCCTCGTCGCTCTTCACCGAGTCTATGGTCTCTTGTATCTTCGCTAATTCGGAGGCGTTGCGACGGTAGTCGGGCACTATGGCTGTCTTGTTCACGGCGAAGTCGATGAACGCGGAACCCTCGGCGGCGCGTGTCTTGTTCTTGTCAGCGTGCGGCTTGACGAACAGCAGCTGGGGCACATACTTGGCATAGTCGCCTATCTGCCTGTCGTTCTCCGCCAGCACGTTGCCGCAGCAGCCGTAGTCCTCTCCCAACAGGTTGAGATACGACCCGTCCATCCAGTCCTTGTATGCCACCATCTCGTGGTATTTGATGGTGCTTGGCACCTGCGAGGCGCGGTAGGTCATCTCACCGTTGCCGGAGATCATCGCCTCACCATTCTTGCGGCGGTAGTGGTAGTAGCGCTTGCGGCCGTAAATCCCTACTGCCGGCAGCGTCACGGAGTCCCTGCCGTTGCTGATGCGCGGCGTGAGAAGCACGGCGCGGTTGCCCTTCACCTTGAGGCCTGACAGCCCGAATGTCATGTCCACGGCGAGGTAGTTGCCCTGCCGCTCCACACTGACGTGACTCACGTCAACATTGTCTGATGCGGCGCTTGCGGAACATGTCCCGCACAGCGCAAGCAGTATCGTTGTTGCTAATGTCTTTCTCATGTGGTCTTGTTTTAGAATAGGTAAACTAAGTTGATGGCTAAGCGTGTCGGACCGACGTAGTTGTGATTCACGCCCTTCTCCACCTTCCTGTTGCATATCTCGCACTCGAAACGGTCATAGTGGGTGTACGAATAGCCAATGCCAATCTCACCCTCAAGATTCCAGTGGTCGCTCAAGATGAAGTCGTAACCGTAACTCACTCCGAAACCGCCGAACCAGCCCTGATAACGACTGTCCTTCAACCTCGAGGCGTCGGTGCCGAATAGGTTGTACCAACCATCGAAACCGCCGATGTTGTACTGACCGCCTTGTACGTGGAAACCGATGAAATGACCGGCAAAACGGTCGCACAACCAGTAGCGGGCCTCCGGCTGAACGGCCCAGTGCTTCCAACGCCTGCCGTGTGACAGCGTCCAGGTGTTGACCTCCGCCTCCGCCTCAAGGGTCCACTTAGGCGACAGACCCACCTCCGCACCGAGGTTGACGTTCAGAAATACGTCGGACAGCAGATTCGTCTTCAATGCGAAGTCCTGCGCCCGCATGCCCTGCGCCAACACAAGGGGCAGGACCAATAACAGGATGATGCGTTTCTTTTTCATATCTCGAATGATGCGTTTCAACATT
>JAJPZD010000155.1:0-10038 GCA_021204605.1 Prevotella sp. | reverse complement strand
CAATAACAGGATGATGCGTTTCTTTTTCATATCTCGAATGATGCGTTTCAACATTTTGTAACTATTAGTGTGTTTAAAATGGGTTTACGTCAATTTCCCCTCTTTGTGGCTCACAGGCTATTCAGAGCCTGTAATGTGCCTGTTTTCAGTAGTTTGTGTGTGCTCTCTTTATAAGAGAGCACACAAGGGCTTAACATTCTGAAAATCAATAAATTACAAAAATAAAAAATCCGCAAAAACGCCATTTGCAGAGCGCATTCCGTGTTCCGGGCGTTTTTCGCGGTAATATTCCTGAACAATGCAGGCAGATAAATAAAAAAATTTAATAAAAATTTTATTTAAGCGTAAAGTATTGTATATCAACGTTTTACGATTGGGGGGGGGTAAATTTTAAAATTTTTTTTGTAATTTTATTTGGTGGTTAAAAGAAAATGATTTACTTTTGCGATGTGAATGTGTTATCTCTTATAAAGAGAGCACACAAAGTTAAGAGTTAAGAATGAAGAGTTAAGAGTTCGATGCGGCAAGCCGAATGTATTCTGAATTATAAATGAAGAATTTTGCGGTTAAGCGAACGCAGAGCCAAGCTCGCTTGAATTTCTTGATTAAGCGAACACAATCAAACTCATTCGAATTGTTGAGCGTGAGCAAAATCAACGAAGTTAATAAAGAATTATAAATGCAAAAATGTTGTTTTGCGTGAGATACATATAAAAGTGCCATTTGGAATGACCCAAATGGCACTTTATAATATATTAGATTTACGGAAGGTCAGTCGATAATTACCGTTGTCCAGCCGTGGGGGTCTGGTTCGATACCATACTGGATATCACGGAGCTTGTTGTAGAGAGCGGTACTTACGGGACCCGGTTTGCCATCCTTGCTGAACACATAACTCTTTCCTGTCTCAGGGTCATCAATCTTCGAGATAGGACTGATAACGGCAGCTGTTCCGCAAGCACCGGCCTCCTCGAAAGTAGTAAGTTCTTCCTCCGGCACCTGGCGTCGCTCCACCTTCATGCCCATATCCTCTGCAAGCTGCATAAGGCTCTTGTTGGTGATACTTGGCAGGATACTCGTTGACTTCGGTGTAACGTAAGTATTGTCTTTTATACCGAAGAAATTGGCGGCACCACACTCATCGATATATTTCTTCTCTTTGGCATCGAGGTAGAACTCACAGGCGTAACCCATATCGTGAGCCTGCTTGTTGGCATACAACGAAGCCGCATAATTGCCCCCTACCTTATACTTACCGGTGCCGAGCGGTGCGGAACGGTCGAAACTACGAATAATCACGTAAGGATTAGTGGAGAAGCCTCCCTTGAAATACGGACCCACAGGAGTAACGAAAATAAGGAACACATATTCTGATGAAGGATGAACGCCCACCCTTGCCGTCATGCCGAGGATCAGAGGACGGATGTAGAGGGTAGCGCCACTCTCGTAAGTAGGGATATAATCCTGGTTGAGACGTACCACCTTTTTCACCATATCGCAGAACAGCTCCGTAGAAATCTCCGGCATGAGTATTCCCCGACATGTACTCTGCAGACGCGCGGCATTCTCATCCATGCGGAACACACGCACTTTCCCGTCGGGGCAACGATAAGCTTTCAAGCCCTCGAAGGCCTCCTGTCCATAGTGCAGGCACGTGGCTGCCATGTGCATCTTCAAATATTCGTCAGAACAGATTTCTATCTCTCCCCATTTACCGTCGCGATAGTAGCACCGCACGTTGTAGTCGGTTTGCATATACCCGAAAGACAGTTCAGACCAGTTAAGATTCTTCATAAATCCAATTTTATTAATTCTTTTACCTTGTTAAGTTTAATTTGAAATGACAGGGGCAGACATTTTAAACACGCCCCCTTACCTATTGGTGTCATGAATTAGTAAATGCAAAGATAGCAACAATATTTTAATCAGCAACCATTCAACGTTTAAAAGTTTGAAATATGTATAAAATGACTGATAAAAATGACAAAAGTGAATAAAGTTGTTAAAACTTATTTCCCATCGGAAAGGATTTTCTTAATCTCCTCATCCGTCTTTGTCAACTTATCCTTGCACATCTTGATCAACTCCTGGGCGGTTTTCAACTGGCAGCTCAAACTGTCGATGTCAAGTTCGTTGTTTTCCATCTTCCTGACGATATCCTCCAACTGCCTTACTGCTTCCTCATAACTTTTTTCCGCTTGCATATACTACTGTTTTTAATGGTTCATATATAATAATAGGTGTAACTCTAATCCTGCACAACAGACCTTACCGTTCCTTTATCAAGACGTGTCTCTATCCTGTCGCCCTTCTTCAACTTCGTTGCATCATGCACGGCAAGTCCATTGTGAAGCGTAATAGAATAGCCACGCCTTAAAGTCAATTCCGGGTCGAGTGCCTTAGAGCGCCCGGTGAGAAGGTCAATGCGGTGATGCTCCGCCATCAGCCGGTTTTTAATGAATTGCGGAATAGATGATGTGATTACATCAATGCGGCTGGCTGACTTCTCTATTTTGAGCCTCATGGCAGAGGTAAGACGGTTGAGAATACCGTCAAGCAGAGCCTCATTGCGTGCCTTTACAACAGAGAACAGTTCCGGTATGCGCATGGAGACATTGTCAAGACGCATACGCTCCACATTCAACCGGTTGCTGACTGCGTTGACGATACGGTCGCCACACTCATCAATACATTTTACGACAGAGGCGAGGTTGTCTATAAGAAATGACGCGGCGGCAGTAGGCGTCTTTACCCTCGTATGCGACACCATGTCAAGCACCGACTCGTCGCGCTCATGACCGATGCCCGTGATTACAGGCAAGGGGAAATTCGCCACATTCTCAGCAAGGGCGAGGGTGTCGAAACCAGAGAGGTCGCTTGTCGCCCCACCGCCACGGATTATGACGACACAATCAAAGAGGTCGCTCATGGCATTGATCTCGTCCAGCACCCCGATGATGCTCGTCTCTATCTTCTCCCCCTGCATTATAGCAGGAAAAAGTACTGGATAGAACACGAAACCGAAAGCATTGTTTTTCAACTGGTCGCAGAAATCACCATATCCGGCAGCCGTGGCACTTGATACGACGGCTATGCGCTGTGCGAACATCGGCAACGGGATTTCCTTGTTGAGGTTAAATACTCCCTCCTCCTTCAACTTGTTGATAATCTCCTGCCGCTTGCGCGCCATGTCGCCCAACGTGAAAGTAGGGTCTATATCGGTAACAATCCACGCAAAACCATAGTTCTCGTGGAAATTGGCACGGACACACAGCAATACTTTCATGCCAGCATGGAGGTGCTGATGCGTAACCCGCTCAAAGTTGGCACGCACAACAAGCCACGTATTTTTCCAGCACTTCGCCGAAGCCCTTGCAACAGGCGTGTTGGTGCCTTCGTCTTTCTGGATAAGTTCCATATAGCAGTGCCCCTTATCATGGAGCTCTGACAACTCCGCCTCAACCCAATACTCATCAGGGAGGTAATCAGAGATGACATCCTTGACAAGACCATTAAGATCCAATAATGTCAAATGGGCCTTCGGCATGATTGCTATATGTTTTATCTTCCTTTTTTCTCTGAAATATAAGCTTTCCAGAAGTCTGGTATTCCGTAGCCATAGATATTGTCGGGAGTATGGAGATTATCGGAACTGTTTATCACTATGTCTATTATCTCCTTGGCTGTCTTATTCCGCAAGGCCTGCCAAAGGCAAGCCACAAGACCCGTAACCACAGGTGTGGAGAACGACGTCCCCACATCCTTGATTATCGTCCCGCGCCCCGTGATCACAGCCGTAGGACTGCCCAGCGCCATCACATCAGGCTTCACCCGACCGTCGGCAGTGGGGCCTATACTGCTGAAAGCGGCGTTGCGCCTGTTGGGTGCCACCGCCCCGACGGTGATTATATTGTCGGCATCTGCCGGCACATTGATCTTCTTCCAGGCAGACATACCATCATTACCCGCACTGTTCACGAGCACTATTCCCTTGCCGGCGAGCATCGAGGCGGTATGGGAAATCAATGAACTGTTGCCGTCCAACTGTGAATACGAATAGTCAGTGGTATGGTCATCGAAGGCATGGAAACCCAATGAACTGTTGATGACGTCCACACCGGCACTATCAGCAAACTCCACAGCAGCAGCCCAGTAGTCCTCCTCCGCCAGACTTTCCGACTCGCTGTCCTCACAGCGGATCAGCCAATAAGAAGCATCCGGAGCCGTACCGACGAACCTATTAGGGATATTGGCGGCCAATACCGACAGCACCTTTGTGCCGTGCTCTATCTCCTTAAATATCGTCTCGGAACGAGGCACGACGAAATCAGCCGTTCCCACGACCTTGACAGTGTTAAAACAAGGGATAACGTCAGCGTTCATAAACCCGCCATCGAGGATGGCAATGGTAATACCCTTGCCGGTATATCCATAATTATGTAATTTCACACCACCAAGCATCTCCACCTGTTCGACTGTTACCCCGTAATGGTTTTCTGATATGGTGTCCCAGCGGTTGAACTCCGTGTGATATTGCAGCCGAGGCCGGGACTTGACGATAGAGTCCGGTGATGTCCACACTTTGTTCACGCCTCTTACAAAGTCGAGAGCCGCCACCCTCTTGATCAGGTCAGTCTTGTGACACCTCACAAGCAGGGTGTTGTTCCACTTGCTCTTGCTGACCACCTCGACACCGGTGGCGGCAACCTCACTGATGTAGTCAGGGTTTATGGGGAGGTCTGTGGAGTCTGCCTGTATATTCTGTCTTGCGCGGCGTTCGAGTGCCTTAGCCGACAAGAAGTCCTGCGGCTGACTTAAAGAGAAAGGCGTACCGTGCTTGTCAGTAAGCGTCACACGATACATATATGTCTTGCCTCCCGGATACTTCACCTTTTTCGTCTCCTCTTCACGGGAAAAGGAAAAAAGAGCAAGACAAAGAAAGAGAAAGACAAACAAAAGCCTGTTCATTTTATTGTGGTATTCTTCATAAAGTGCAAAGTTACTTTTTTTAAACGTAAATGCAAAAAGAAAAAATTCTTTTGTTCAATTTGATTTCTTGTTTTGGACTGTTAAAACAAATTCTACTTACATTTAATGGCTACACATTATTTAATATAATACTATAGTAATCTCTCATTTTTATAAATAACCCAAAGGACCGCTTTCAGAAGGCGGGAACGGCTCTTTATGGCTTTTGTAAGAAAAAAGCCTTTAGAGAAAAATATTTTTTGTCAATGCTCTTTGATTTATAATATAAATTTCGTAAATTTGTGGCTGAATAATGTGGTCTTTATGGCGTTAGTAATTGTTTCGATATTATTAATCGGATACGTCCTTATTGCCACAGGCTATCTGACCAAAGTTAACCGGGCTGCAGTCGCTATGTTTGTAGGGACTGTCGGCTGGGTATTATATATCTGTTATGGCACAGACTTTGTGATGAGCCAGCATCTACATGAATACATGGATTACCTCTCAGGAGCCGTGTCGTCGAGCTCCGTTGTAAAACAGTATATTGCTCAAAACATCTTCCTGAAATACGTAGGCAAGGGGGCGGAGATAGTATTCTTCCTGCTTGCCACCATGACTATCGTGGAGATACTCAGCAACAACGGCTGTTTTGACTTCATAACAAGTTGGATAAAAACGCGCAACAGTAGGAGAATGCTATGGATGATGGCATTAGTGACATTTGTCATCTCAGCTAACTTGGACAACCTTACCACTACTACCATGATGCTCGTGACAATGCACAAGATACTTCCGAACCGACGCCAGAGAATCATTTACGGTTGTACGATAATATTGGCGGCTAACTGCGGCGGGGCATTGACAGTGATAGGAGACCCTATCGGCTTGGTGTTGTGGAACAACGGAGCAGTAACGGCGTCCAACTTCTCTGCATCGTTGGCGCTACCCTGTCTCGTGGCTTGCGGAATACCTATTTTATGGCTGGGGCGTTCGCTTCCGGAGCACACCGACATACAGAGTGCGGTGATGCCATACAGGGGGGACGACACATCGATGAACCTATGGCAACGCTTCATGATGCTTATAGTAGGCATAGGAGGGTTGTGGTTCATCCCAACATTCCATAACATCACGAAACTCAGTCCGTTCCTCGGCGCTTTGTGCGTGCTGTCGATATTATGGATAGTTAACGAGATATTCAACAGAAACTTGATGAATGCCGACCAGATGGCCCAGCGCCATGTACCCCACGTATTGCAATATGGCGTAATCCAGTTGATGTTGTTTGTCATGGGTATCATACTCGCCATGGGTGTGGTGCGTGAGACGGGGATGATAACATACGTTACGCAGGCTTACACCAATCAAATACACAACATCTGCCTTATCGGTATCATAACCGGCTGTGTCAGTAGCGTGCTCGACACATTCGCCACGTTTATGAGCGTGTTCTCCCTTTATCCGTTGGTTGACATCCATCAGGTGGCAACGCTCTCCCATCCCGAATATATGGCTTCGTTCACCACCAACGGTCTGTTCTGGAAGATAATAGCCTACAGCTCGGCAATGGGCGGCAACATCCTGCTGTTGGGCTCCATCAGTGGTATTGCCTTGATGAAGATGGAGCGTATCCACGTGTGGTGGTATTTCAAGAACGTAGGCCTTGTGGCGATGCTGTCATGGCTGTTAGGCCTGCTGTTGATGTGGCTGATGAACTAAGTATTATTAATCATTATAAAAACTGTAATTATGGCAAAGGTTAAGACTATTGGAATTATGACATCAGGAGGCGATGCTCCTGGTATGAATGCCGCTATCCGTGCCGTGACACGAGCCGGGATATGCAAGGGCTTTAAGATTAAGGGTATCTTCCGTGGCTACGACGGTTTGATTAATAACGAGATTACTGATTTCACAACAGAGAATGTCAGTGGTATCATAATGTCGGGAGGAACGATTCTGAAAACAGCGCGCAGCATGGAGTTCAAGACACCGGAAGGGCGTAAAAAGGCATACGACAACTTAGTAAAGAACAAAATCGACGTACTCGTGGTGATTGGTGGTAACGGGTCGCTTACCGGTGCGATGACATTGGCCCAGGAGTATGATGTTTGGTGCATAGGACTTCCCGGTACGGTTGACAACGACTTATACGGTACAGACTCCACAATTGGTTACGACACCACATTGAACACTATCGTGGAATGTGTTGACCGGATAAGAGACACAGCATCCAGTCATGAGCGTATCTTCTTCGTTGAGGTTATGGGGCGAGACGCCGGTTTCTTGGCCCAGAACAGTGCTATCGCATCAGGAGCAGAGGCAGCCATTATCCCAGAGGACTCGACCGATGTTGACCAGTTGGCAAACTTCATGCAGCGTGGTATCCGCAAGAGTAAGAAGAGCTGTATAGTGATAGTGTCTGAAAGTCCCAAATGTGGCGCTCTCTACTATGCCGACCGTGTAAAGAAAGAGTTCGCCGGTTTCGACGTGCGTGTGTCTATACTCGGCCACCTGCAGCGAGGAGGCAGGCCATCAGCCCACGACCGTATCCTTGCGAGCCGCACTGGAGTGGGTGCCATAGACGCTATCCTTCAGGGACAACGCAATGTGATGGTTGGCGTGCGCAACAATGAGGTGGTGTATGTTCCATTGGTAGAGGCAATACGTTCAGATAAGCCGTTTGACAAAAAACTGATTACGGTATTGGAGGAGTTGAGTATTTAATTATACAAAGTGAATGTTAAATATTCTTAATGATATAGTGAATTAATGTAAATAAAGAAATAAAACGTCAATATTTTTTGACAATTGTTTTTTATTTAAAAACTATTTGCTATATTTGCGTTTTGAAAAGACACAATATCAAACGAAATAATATTTTATGAAACAAATTAAAGGACATATCTCACAGATTGTCGGTCCTGTAATTGATGTCTTCTTCGAGTCAAACGGAGAGGCACAGGAGGCAATATTGCCGAAGATCCATGATGCCCTTAAGATTATCCGCGCCGACGGCCGTGAACTGATTATCGAGGTCCAGCAGCACATCGGCGAGGATACGGTAAGGTGTGTGGCTATGGACAACACCGACGGCCTGCAACGCGGGCTGGAGGTTATTTCCACCGGTTCTCCAATCCTTATGCCTGCCGGAGAGCAGATAAAGGGACGAATGATGAATGTCATCGGGCAACCGATAGACGGTATGAAGCCTTTGAACATGGAAGGGGCATATCCTATCCATAGAGAGGCTCCTAAATTCGACGAGTTGTCAACTCACAAGGAGATGCTCGCAACGGGTATCAAGGTGATTGACTTGCTTGAGCCTTACATGAAAGGCGGAAAAATCGGCTTGTTCGGTGGCGCCGGCGTAGGCAAGACAGTGTTGATTATGGAGTTGATCAACAACATCGCCAAAGGGCACAACGGATATTCCGTATTCGCCGGCGTCGGCGAACGTACGCGTGAGGGCAATGACCTGATCAGGGATATGCTCGAGTCTGGTGTTATCCGCTATGGCGAGAAATTCAGGGAAGCTATGGACGAGGGCAAATGGGACTTGTCTCTCATAGACCCAGAGGAATTGAAAAAATCACAGGCGACGCTTGTCTATGGGCAGATGAACGAGCCGCCAGGAGCACGTGCTTCAGTGGCACTTTCCGGACTGACGGTAGCAGAGGAGTTTCGTGATCATGGAGGCAAAGACGGTGAGGCCACAGATATCATGTTCTTCATAGACAATATCTTCCGCTTCACACAGGCGGGCTCAGAGGTCTCCGCACTTCTTGGCCGTATGCCGTCAGCCGTTGGTTACCAGCCTACATTGGCAAGTGAGATGGGTACGATGCAGGAGCGCATCACCTCAACGAAGAATGGCAGTATCACTTCCGTACAGGCAGTGTATGTGCCGGCAGATGACTTGACCGACCCGGCTCCGGCTACGACATTCACGCACCTTGACGCCACGACAGAGCTGAGCAGAAAGATTGCGGAGCTTGGTATCTATCCAGCCGTTGACCCGCTTGGCAGTACGTCACGTATTCTTGACCCTCTGATTGTGGGAAAAGAGCATTATGACTGTGCCCAGAGGGTGAAGGAGATTTTGCAGCACTACAAAGAGCTACAGGACATCATCGCTATCTTGGGTATGGACGAGCTTTCCGACGAGGACAAGTTGACCGTGAACAGGGCACGCCGTGTACAGCGTTTCCTCTCGCAGCCGTTTACCGTCGCAGAGCAGTTTACGGGTCTTCGTGGCGTGATGGTGCCTATCGAGGACACAATAAAGGGTTTCAACGCTATTTTGGACGGTGAGGTTGACGACCTGCCGGAGCAGGCGTTCCTTAATGTCGGTACAATAGATGATGCCATTGCAAAGGGAAAGAAACTGCTTGAAGCAGCTAAAGGAAACTAAAAAAATAGCGATATGAGCCTTAAACTGAGAATAGTTTCCCCAGAGAAAATAGAGTTTGTTGGTGAGGTGGAAAGCGTGCTTGTACCTGGAACGTTAGGAAGTTTCGAGATACTGAATGACCATGCTCCGATAATCTCATCGCTCCAGACGGGAATCGTGGAGTATTCCACAAAATCAGACAGTAAAAGACAGATGAACATTACGGGCGGCTTTGTGGCAGTCCATAAGAACGAGGTCAATCTTTGTGTTGAAGTAAAATAAACGGGAATGGACGAGACACTGGTAAGCAGGGTATCGAAAAGATATTACAAGTACAGTCTTCGTATCATAGTAGGTATCGCATTATTATCTTTGTTGGTCGTGAGTGTGAGATTTTCGATATCTACATTTGCAGTGCCATTGGTGGTCAGTGTTTTGTTCTCTCTCCTCTCAAGTTGGGGGTATTGTGCGGCGTGGAAAAGTGTGGCAAAGTCGTCACCCGGAAATCTCACAAAGCTTTACCTCGCCTCCTCGATTTTCCGGCTGCTGTTTGCTGCCATCGTGATGATAATTTATTGTCTCATCAACAAAGGGAACAGGGAAGCAATATTTGAGTTTTTAATTATCTTCTGCACATATTACGTGGCTCTATTGATATTTGATTGTATATATTT
>JAJPZD010000007.1 GCA_021204605.1 Prevotella sp. | reverse complement strand
ATATTAACATCTTATATGAGAAAAATAAAAAATATTACGAGAAACCTAATTGTTTCGATTATTCTCTTTTTCATGCCTTCAATAGCAAATGGACAGGAAAATAAGGGTTGGATTGTAGGTTTATACACACACAGTAATAACACCTATATAGATTTAGGTATGAACATAGTAAACCAATTGGTTGGTATTCCATTGTCTCATCTGACGGATGGGATATCAACAGTGGATCAAAGCTTTGTTTGTATTAATTACATTAGTATGACTGATAATGGCGATGAAATAGGATACAAAATGGCTAATCCATACGGATTTACATCTTATGACCTGTTCAACGATTTAGAAGCAGGCGTGAAGTTTGGATGGCAAGGACCAACATCCCCTATAGGTGCATATATTTATTGTGCTTATGGAATGAATCAATATGACTTGCTCTTTCTTGGAGATAGAGAGTATCATAAACATAAACTACAAAGCCTTAGATTAGGTTTAAGAGTACGAATCTCACCATTATATTATTTGTTGGAAGATTATGAATGGTGTCCTATTATAGAACTTGGGACAACATACGTAGATAATTTTAATTATAGAGGTCCGAATGACAACGATATCCAACAAATTAACAATGGTTTACGAACATGTTATGCAATAGGCGTTCAAAAGTCAAATTTTGATTTCATGATTTGCTTTGATATGGCTCACTATGATATTTTCAATAAAAAATACACTTCTGACGGAGGGTTCTGGTATCCTTATGCCAACTTTAAGAATAAAGATATGAGTTTTAGTTTACGTTTTAATTACAGATTTGGAGAAGATTAATATGAATACAATAAAAGTATATATAATTGGCTTTATAATATTATTTGCCTTTGTTGCATGTGATGAAGATGTTGACATAGTGCCTTCCGTTCCGTATTCAATAGAGCTTAATGATTCAGTATATCATAATGGGGACTCCTTATATGGACGTGTAATAATTAATACAGAATCCATGCCTTCAGGTACAAATATAAAAAAGATTGATTGCCGCCTAAGAAATATAGTTATAGGTAGCGAGGTAAATACATACGTGTGCCCTTTTGGTGTCAAACTTGAAGACATGCCTATTGGTATTCATACTTTGTCGGTGATAGTCAAATGTAAAGCTCCTGGCTATGACTTGACATACTGGAGATATGATTTAAAAATGATTAATATAATTAAGTAAATATGAAAGTGAAATTTTTATTTTTATTAGGTATTTTCAACTCGATAATATGTTTGTCGGCTTGTGCGAATGTAAGCAAGAACGATATTGTTTATGACATTCAGCCCGATTCTGCCGTTTATGCAACACTTGGCAAAACAATGACAGAAGTACTCTTGAGTCCCCAAAAAGTCACATGTTATACTATAAAAGGAAAGCAGCAAGTAGATGAGGGCGATTATGAATTAGAACCACATTACGTGCGTGATTCCTATATAGCAAAGCTCAATGCAAAGCAAATAGGCATATTGCAATTTGAACTTATTTCTGATGAGCAGAATTATTCCATAGATTCTGTAAGAGTCCGCAGCCCGTATGCTCCTGCTGTTGAATTCTGTTTTGAAAAGAAAAAGACACAGGTACATGTGATTATATCATTGTCAAATTTTACTTGGACAATATTTTATGATGATAAGCGTCAGGGAAACTGGAATTATTCTGACAAACGTTTTATGGAACGTTATTGTTACATGATTTTAGGTGAGGTATTAAAGAAAATAAAGTAAGATGAAGACATTTATTACAATATTATGTATGTTACTTGCATTTACTTTAAATGTAAAAGCAGATAATGTGAAAATTCATGCTATTGTCTTTTGTGACACTAACAATGAAGAAATAGGCAAGAGTTGTCAAAGTGACTACGAGCGATTCGTTACTGAATTAGGATATATAGAAGCTGTTCTTGGATGTGATGTCGATTGGTTTAATGTATATACAGGCGATGAATGTACAAAACCAAATCTTGAAAGTGCAATCTCAGAACTCCGTTGCGAATCAAATGACGTGATTATATTTTATTATTCGGGGCACGGGGTTCATGCAGAAGCAGATGACGATTGGCTTCCCCAAATGTGTCTGAATTATAAAACTTATCAGCAAGATATGTATGTTCCAGTTAAATGGGTTTCTCAAAAAATCTCCCATAAAGGTGCGCGTCTTACGATTATACTGACAGATTGTTGTAATGACAATAAAAATTGGGTTACAGTAAAAGGATTGATAGAGTCTGATGAGGATAATCCTGTTATTGATAATTGTGATGCTGCAAGATTAAAAAAACTCTTTTATGAAAGTAAGGGTTCTGTAATAGCGACAAGTAGCAAGAAAGGTCAAATGTCAGGAGGCATTAATTCAGGTGGCAGATTTTCAATTGCATTCTGGGATGAGATTTATCGATTAGAGCAAGGTCAAGGTGATGCGGATTGGTTGTCTTTGTGTGAGGCGACAAAACAACGTACATTAAGGTCAACAGGGCAACAACAAGAGCCTCAATATGAAGTAAATATTGATGGTGAGCCAAAACCAGAGCCAAAACCAGAGCCAAAACCGGAGCCTAAGCCAAATCCTGTAGTCATTGTAGTCAATGATAAGGATTTAGCAGCAGGTATAAATGCCATTGTTGACAAATCAAGTAGTATATCAGACCGGAAGCAAAAGGCGGAAGATGTTGCCAAGAATTTCTTTACGTCTGATGCAAGGGTAATATTGGTCGGCAGGAATTTGACAACGAAATTGGACAACAAAGCTATTGGAGATTATCTTTTGGAATTGGCTTTAAGCAAGTCGGTGAATGGTATTAATGTTGTTCGTTCCGATAAGTCTGGAGATAAATATAACACTATAGTAGTAACAGAAATCAGATAAAATTATGAAAGTCAGAAT
>JAJPZD010000260.1 GCA_021204605.1 Prevotella sp. | reverse complement strand
TCTTGCACATAAAGCCATAATATTACTATCAACATATCATTAAATAAATAAAAATATGTATCTTTGCATATTTTATGATAGGTTAAATAGTTTATCGATATATTGAGGGATGGTAAAGACAACAATGGGCAATAAGTTGACCCGTAAATTGGAGATGAAGATGCAGATTGTGGGGGAGCAGATTAAATTGGCTCGCCTACGCCGTAATCTCAGTATTGAGCAGATAGCGGACAGGGCTACCTGTTCTCCTCTTACGGTGTACCGCATTGAGAAAGGTGTGCCGACAGTGGCGATTGGCATTTATCTACGTGTACTTAATGCCTTGCAACTCGAAGATGATATCTTGTTGCTTGCCAAAGAGGATAAATTGGGAAAAGCATTGCAGGATTTGAGTTTGAAAAACAGGAAACGGGCAAGCAAAAAAATTAATTATTAAATATGTTCTCTTGTTTGTGTTTTTTGTATCTTTGTAATGCAAATGAAAATGCGATGAAGAAGAGAATGATTATAAAACCTTATTAAACAATACTACTATGGATGAGAATGTAATAACTGTTACTGGTAAGGGGGCAATACACGTTGTGCCGGATGTTACCCGTCTTGAACTGACCTTGCAAAGCATTCACGACACTTACGAGGATGCCTACGAACAGGCGAAAGCCAATACCGAAAAATTGGGCAAAGTGATGAGTGAAGTGAAGTTGGACTCAAAACTGCCTAAGACAATACGTTTGGACATTGATAAGGAGACTGTAAACGAGTATGACAAATACAAGAACTATACAGGGCAGAAATTCATTGGCTTTGCGCTTGACCACCGTGTGAAGATAGATCTTGGAATGGATAATGTCCTGCTCAATTCGATAGTAAAACTAATCGGCAAGTTGCTCAAACAGGCGGAGATTAATATCGGCTATACTGTCAGGGACACCAGACCTTCCCAACTAAGAATGTTGGAACGTGCCGTTACGGATGCCAAAGACAAGGCGGAGATAATGGCTAACGCCTGTGGCTGCAGACTGGGAGCTGTGAAGAACATCAACTACACGATACACGAACTGAAAATTTTCTCACAGGCACGAATGATTCACGGTGCTGATGAAGCAGAATTCTGTAATGCAGAATCATTAGACATCACGCCTGATGATCTTGAGGTTTCTGATAATGTAACGGTTGAATGGTATCTCTGCAATAATACGAAGAATGATGAATAGAAGCGGCTATAAAATCGTATCAGAAGGCGCGCACAAGGTTGGACTGCAAGATGCAAAAGGCCGTGAGGTCCTGCCATGCGTTTATGATAAGATTCTCGACTATGACGATGACGGCTATATCCGTGTGCTGATAGGCGATGTGTATGGTACCATCGACCTTAAGGGCAATTGGGTGATACCTTATTCTGCGGGTATTACTCATCTTGGCGTGTTCCACTCTGGAACAGCCCGCGCTCGCATAGGTGATATTTGGGGATTGGTCGACGAAAGAGGCAATGAAATCACTCCATTCATATACAAAAGCATTGAAGCTTGTCACAATAACTCCTACGATGCCACCACCCTCAAAGGTGTATGTGGCACATTGACAACCGATGGACATTTCACAGAAATCAAGAACCGGAAAACGACAAAGGGCAAAACTCGCCATAAACCAAACAGCTACGAGCCCAAATCAATAGCAACAAAGGAATACTCATGCTTCGATTACCAATGGTTTGACAGCGCACTTTCACAATGGATAGGCAACGGCTGTTCGAGCAGCGAAATTTTCTTTCGCGACACCGACGCTCCTATTGACGTTGACAAGGCATATAAGAAAGGTATGGTGCTCCGTGCCGGTAATATGCTTCAGGTGACAAAGAAACTCAAACGCCCTGTACACAAGCTGAGATTTTTTATAGTCAGCCGAAGAATGTACATCAAGGATGCGGATTTAAATTCAGATGACCTCAAAAAAGCATTCGAGGAACTTGACTACAAGGAATACTTCATGCACTACAACACTTTCTTAGTGGTAGTGGATGTGCAGAAGATAAAGGGAAAGACTCAGGTTGTTCTCAAGGAGATACCTGATAGTGTACTTGCACTTGCGGAGAAATACCATATTAACCTTGACAATATTGTCGCCAAAGTGAACAGTAAATGCGCATTATGTAAACAAGCAAAAAATAATTTGGAGAAAAATATTGATGCGATGGTCCATGGTAATTCGTTGTCTGATTACTGGAACGAAGCCATGTACCAGCCAGTAGGGTACTCTAAAGACCTTAAGAAAGTGGATCTCGCTTATCAGAAAAATTGTGAGGAACTGTCTGACGAGGCAAACAAACTCTTTGATTCCTGCCATACATTATTATCAAAAAATTATAACCTGCCATGGAAAGAAAAATATTTCATCCATGTCCAGCCAAATGTCATAAAAGTCGTGGTTGGAGACATTGCCAAACTGTCGGTCGATGCCGTGGTGAATGCAGCCAACACATCCCTTCTTGGCGGCACTGGTGTTGATGGCGCAATACACAAAGCTGCCGGCGAGGAACTGCTCCGCGCTTGTCAGTTACACCAGGGATGTCCGACCGGCCATAGTAAAGTTACAAAAGGTTATCGCCTTCCATGCCAATGGATAATCCACACAGTAGGACCGATATGGCGTGGCGGCAGTTGTCACGAGGACCATCTGCTGGCGGCTTGTTACAAATCGGCAATGCGCATAGCGACACGGAAAAAGTTGGACAGCATAGCTTTTCCTTGCATCAGCGCTGGTGTCTATGAGTTCCCCAAAGAACGTGCAGCCAATATAGCTCTCCGTACAATCCTGAATTGTCTAAAGAAAAATCATTATAAGGGCGATGTGATTATCTGCTGCTACTCTGAGGAGGATGCACAAATATATGTTGATTGTCTTAACAATATGCATGACTATCCAAGAATCCAGTTGGCATAGTGGCATTACTAACTTGACAAACCGTGGTATAATTTTCGTATGAAAATCAAAACGTAACTTTATTTATTCAATAAGAATGAGTATCTTTGCACCAAAATAATAACAATCTAAAAATATACAATTATGGCAAGACCTATAAAGGAGACCCCGGTAATAACGGGTGAGGACGCTGAACGTTTCTTAGAGGATATAAAAAATCCTATACCAGAAAATCCTGAGAAAATAGAACGTGGGAGAAAGATTTACGAGTATTTCAAGGCTCAAGGTGCTTTTGATAATTTGCGATAATTTTGAAGGCGGGTAATTTAAATTTTAATACGACAAATCCTTCTTAGATGATAGCATCCAATGTAAGGGTCCGATTTATTGAGGACAACGCCTCAACGGGGCGTATGAATATATGATATTTTCTTGATATTGCACTTGCCAATTAACCCTATTGCAATTTCTCAAATAATTTCTCTATTTTGGCAACAATACGATGTTGTTCCGCAAGCGGTGGTAACGGTATTAAAAGATTGTGTAAAACGTTAGTTGATAACCCTTGTATGCCAATGCCTTTTCCACCTATTAATCCTGCGGATTTATAAAAATAAAACACATACAAATAAAAATACACATCTACATTTATAAAACTTCTTAATCTATGTATGTGATTTTGTATGCGAATGTTTTCATCATAATTCCATACTGCTGCCCGTCCAATATCGCCACCTTCACAAACAAGAAGATCCCCTTTTGTAACAGTGCATTTCTCTATTTCTGTATCTGTAAAATACATCTTTTTCAATATATTCAATTCAAATCTATTCCAATAAAGATTTGACGTAGTTATATATGATAGTAATTTACCCTGATTATCTGCTCTATTCAATGCTTTTCCTGTATTATGTTGAAATAATGAACCAAGACGAATCCAACACCATTTTTCAGGTATCTCAAATGGTATCTCATCCGTTATATCCAACACCGTTTTTCCTGTCTGCTCATAATACCTGTTATCCTCACCTTTGAAAATTACAGAATCTGATAATGCTGTCTTTTTTAATTTCCCCTCTTTTACAAGTTTTTGTTTCTCCAACTTTATTTGTTTAAGCAATTCTTGTGCAGTACCTTCTTCCGCAATTTGCAGCACAAGTTTGCCTTGAATGGCCTCTTGGAGAATGGATTTAGGAAGACGCTTAGATAAAGATATATCTAATTCTGCTTGCTTATTAAGCAAATCGTTTAACTTCTGTCTCAAACTTTTTTCCATGTCTTAAATGTTTCTTAATTGTTTACCGTTCATCATCATTCAGATTGATTAAAAACAACCGACTTTTGTTCTCCTATAAAATCGATAAGATTCCCTGACTATTCACGATTAATATCAATTTCCAAAATCTCTTGTATTTGTGAAAGTGTCTTATCAATCTCATGTTGGAGAGCATCACGCTTTTTGTAATAGTCAGCGATTAATTCCGCAGGCGGCAGAATTTCCTCATCATCTTTCGGGAACTTACAGAGGTCAAAATTACAGTCGGAAGCAATCAAATCATTTACAGTAAAGCAGCGTGATTTCTCGTTGCCATCCTCAATGATTATTTCCTGTCGGTTGTTCCACCACTCTTTAACAGGATTGCAATGCTCCAACGTCATTGGCTTGGTTTTCGAGAAGTGTTTGTATCCTTCGGGCATATCCAAACGATAGAACCATGTTTCTTTGGTTGAAAAGCCTTCCGGTGCGCCCTCCGCCCTTTCGTTGTTGAAGAAAAGAATGTTTGTCGCAATAGACGTGTATGGGGAAAATATACTCCCCGGCAAGCGGATAATCGTATGCAAGTTGAATTCCTTCAGTATTTTAGTCTTGATTGCGAGTTTTGAGCCATCAGTACCAAACAGGAAACCGTCAGGCACAATAACCCCTGCCCTGCCATTCCTCCTCAAACGGTACATTATAAGCACCATAAACAAGTCGGCAGTCTCACTGCTCCGCATATCAGAGGGGAAATGTGATTTCACGTCTGATTTCTCGTTTCCGCCATAAGGTGGATTCATAAGTATTACATCAAACTTATCATCATCGGTGTAATTAAGAACGTCTTTAATCAGGGAATTGTCATGGAAAACCAATGGCGTGTCAATGCCGTGCAACAACAAATTTGTTACGCACAGCATATATGGGAACTGTTTCTTCTCAATTCCGAAGATTGACTTATTCAATTCATCACGGTCATTTGCTGTTTTTACCCGTTTGTCAAGCTCATTCAACCAACTTGTGATAAATCCGCCGGTACCGCAGGCAAAGTCGGCCATTTTCTCCCCTATTTTCGGCCTGATAATTTCTGCCATGAAATCTGTCAATGCTCTTGGTGTATAAAATTCGCCCGAAGAACCTGCCGACTGCATTTCCTTAAGAATAGCCTCATAAATTTCTCCGAAGGCATGACGCTCCTCATAATCTCCGAGATTCAGGGCATCAATCACGTTCAACACCTGCCTAAGCAGCACACCGTCTTTCATGTATTGATTGGCATCCTCAAACGTGGTTTTCACAATTGCCTTACGGACTGGCGTATATGGCGTCACCTCAATTTTTTTGAGTTTATCAAACAGGATACCATTCACAAAGTCAAGCAACTCATCACCTGTCAAAGCGTTTCCGCTTCCGTCATCATGCGCCCAGTTCCGCCATCGACATTCTTCCGGGATTATGGAATGATAATCATCATCAAATTCCCAGTCATTCTCTTTCTCGTCATATACTTTAAGGAAAAGCATCCATGCTATTTGCTCTATACGTTGGGCATCACCGTTAATACCGGCGTCATTCCGCATGATATTGCGCAGGCGTTTTACGAAATTCGATAAACTCATATTTTATGCTATGTTATAAATCATTTGTTCCAACTCTTTAACGGCAGACCGATACTCTTGCCAACCTCCAAACATCTTTGCAATAGTTCCAGGACTTCCAAATTTCTTAAAAGGATCAATTTGCAAAACAGTGGTATTTTCTAATTCTGAAATGCCGACTTCCATATATTTATCAAGGAGGGCATCAAGTACTTTTTTCGCTTGTTCTCCATATCTATTGAAAATATCACGTTTCTTGACATTTTCAGCCCGTTCACGTCTTGTTAACGGTTCCCTGTCGAATGCGATATGGCATATAAAGTCAAAATCGTCAACATTATCCTTATTCTCATCGTGCTTCAAAGTCTCAAGGTCAATACCGAACTCTTTCAGCATTTCAGAAATTTCAGACTTGTTTTTCAACTCATTCCATTTAGCAGTAAAAGTCTCAATAGTTGCGTATGTGCCAATGATACTCTTTTTGGTATAATCTGTGATTTTTTCTGTTCGGAGTAGTTTGCCATCAGTGTCATATACCGAAACCATTTTTTGAATAATCTCAACTCTACAGCCATCGCTATCCACAATGGGCTTATTATTACCTGATCCACCATCGGTTAAAACATCACCACCTGTGGTATCTTCTGGCTTCGGGTACGGACCTATTTTTGGGTGATAGTCAGGATTAATTTCAATAGGGCCGTCCCAGTCTGGATCAGCAAAGAGACGGGTAACATTACGGAAATCCATAACCGTGAAATGCATCTTGCCTTCCTTTTCCCTTATACGTGTACCACGACCGATAATCTGTTTGAACTCTGTCATTGAGCCTATCTGCTGGTCAAGTACGATAAGTTTCACCATTTTGCAATCCACACCGGTGGAAAGCAGCTTACTTGTCGTGGCAATAACAGGATATTTCTCTGCTACGGAAATGAAATAATCCAACTTACCCTTGCCGTACTCATCACTTCCTGTTATGCGTACCACATAATCAGGATTTTTCCTGCACATATCGGCATTGGCATTTGTCAAGGCTATTCGCATACGCTCTGCATGGCTCTCATCAGCACAGAACACGATTGTCTTAGCCATACGGTCTGTGCATTTCAGATAGTTGGTTATCTCCTGTGCCACTTCCCTTATACGGTCTTCTATTATTATGTTGTAATCGTAGTCGCTGTTATTATAAGTCCTGTCTTCTATCTCAATTCCGTTGATATCTGTCTGCCCTTTTTTAGGCCTCCATTCATCACCGATGTTCGTTGTGATATTGATTACTTTGAAAGGGGCAAGAAAACCATCATCTATGCCGTTTTTCAAACTGTAAGAATAAACAGGCTCGCCGAAATAGCCGATACTCGACTGGTATTTTGTCTCTTTCGGTGTTGCGGTCATACCTATATGGGTGGCTGATGTGAAATATTCCAAGATAGTACGCCAGTTGCTGTCATCTTTGGCACTTCCCCTGTGGCACTCGTCAATAATTATAAGGTCAAAATAATCGGGATTTGGGAAAAGTTCCTTATAGTTTTGTGCTTCATTTTGACCTATCAGTTGTTGGTAAAGCGCAAAGAACACTTGATAAGAGTTCAATTCTGCCAAATGATTTTTATCACTTGCATAATCTATCTTATGTATAACTTTTTCCAATGGCTTGAAATCTTGCTGTATCGACTGGTCAACGAGAATGTTCCTGTCTGCAAGATAAAGTACCTTTTTCTTCAAACCACTTTTAATGAGACGCCAAACTATCTGGAATGCTGTATATGTCTTTCCTGTTCCTGTCGCCATCACAAGAAGTATTCTGTTTTGTCCTTTCGCTATGGCATTTAAGGCCCGGTTCACGGCATTGAGCTGGTAATATCTTGGTGGAAATGTATTCTGACCACTGTAAAGTGGTTGACTGATTAGTTTTTCTTCCTTATCATTAAGTCCATTGCCTTCATTAATTTCACTCTTGTAACGTTCTATGAGTTCTTCACGTGTCGGAAATTCATCCATCGCGAATGTCCGTTCCTCTCCTATCAAAAAGTCATGTTCCGCAAATCCCTTCCCATTTGAACTGTACGCGAATTTCACATCAAGCATTTTCGCATATTCCATAGCTTGTTGTAATCCGTGAGAAACAGTGTGGTTGGCATCTTTGGCTTCCACTATGGCAATTGGCGTTGCCTTGTTTATATATAACACATAATCCGCAAACTTCGGCTTTTCACGATGCACAAAGTTTCCTTTCAGACAAACTTTCCCGTCTGTAAACTGAACTTTATGCTCCATGAATATGCTGCCTTTCTCCCACCCTTTACTTGTGATGGCAGGACTAATATAGCGGAACTTTATGTCTTCCTCAGATAGATTACGGTCGATACACATGCTAATAATGGCTTATATGTTTTATTATCATTAGTTAATAACTTATGTGCAAACTATCGTATTGTGGGTAGAAATCCGATGGCATACCATAAGTGGTATCTGACAAAGAAGTAAAGAAATCACGAGTAAGCTCTATCGCCTCATTCTTGTGAGAACACGACGATAGAACCATATAGATGGCTAAAAATAAAACTAAAAAGTACTTCATTTCTGTTTATCGGTTTTCTTTTCTTCTTTGCCATCGGAAATTCTTTTGAAAATAAAGTTCACAACGACAGTCCTTGTATTGTCCCTGATACCAGTGACATATTCAGAATTTCCAAAATTAGGAAAGTTTGTACCTGTTTCAGTATAAGCACTTACAAGTTCCCAACCATCCTTACCCATTTTATTTAGCATAGAAGTCTGGTCTGCAAATACAAGTGTTCCGTAGTCTGCCATAACCTCTGCATCTGCTCCTGCCACTTTTACAACTTTGTATTCCCATTGTTCATTTTTACTACCACAAGAAAACAATGTAGCAATCAAGCAGAAAAATAATATAAACTTTTTCATGATACGTTTTTTAGTTTTCTTCATAATTAGTTTTTTATGTGATTAATTATTTAAGAAAGTATCGGTAAATAAAAAATATACATCCTTTCATGTTCATTTTTTATCAAATACACTTTATTCACCAATCATCTGTCTCATTGCCTACCATTCCAGACTTAACACATTCTTCAATCTTATCCATCACAACATTAGAATATGCGTATGTCATGATTAAAGCCTTGCTTGATGTTTTCTTATGGGAATCTTTATCGACAAATGGGTAACATTTGTCCAAAGTCCATTTCTCATCTACAGGTTTTTCATCTGTTTTAGTCCCTGTTAAGGAGCCAGAGATTGCATTAATAAGACCTCCGCCCTCAACTTTTAGGACATTATAAAATGGTACTGTATATGTAACACGAATTTTATCATCTTTGATGTCACATTTAATAATAGGCTTTATACTAATATAATAAGAATTTGAACCACCAGCATGACCTGCAATATTTGACATATAGCCTTGTGCTATAATTGTCCCAAGTTCTTTATCATTTAAATCTATAACACTTTTTGCGTCGTTAAATGTTGATGTAAACCAATAATTCAACAAAACATATAATTGATCTTTTGTCTTTCCTGGAGCATCAACTACCTGCACATAAGTTAAAGCATTGTTTTTATCTAAAGTTAAAGTGGAACCGAGTTCTGCAGCGGCATCTACCCATTTCTGCCCATACTTTTTAACAGCATACTCTTCCAATTCTTCGGTACGCAATATTTGAGCACTTACATTTAATATGGCAAACTGCATTACCACCATTAGAATTAATTTTGTTGTTTTCATAATTTTGATTTTTTGTTAGACAATTTTATTAATATTTGTATATATCAATTTAAAAATATTGAAATTCTTAATAAAAATCCATTTCGGTAATTAATTTACGATGAAAATATTCTGATTGAGGCGGTAATAATCAATTTTATTGACACTAAAGTCTGTTACGCCTAAATCCTTCTTTTTAGAAAACTCATCCCAAAGCCTTGCATTCACTAAATTAATATAGCTTAAGGCAGTCAAAAACAACCTTTTCTTTATCTTCTCAAATTCATAAACTTTTACTTTTTGAGTTAATGGTTTCTGATACATTTCTCTTAACATTTCGTTAACGCAATATTTATTTTTCATCTTGTTTTCGTGGGATAAAAGATATATTACATCATTTCATTTGCATAAGAGATTTTTCATCATATCTTTTTCCAATTCAACTTATATTGGAACGGTATTTTTAATCGATTTCAAAATAATTATACGAAACTTTATTATAATTTTTTACGATTTTTGATTCTATAAAGATAAATAAACGAGAAATAAAGAAGAAAAACAAGAAAAATGAACAGAATTTAAATATTTGTTTTTATATTTGCAAAAAGAAAAACATCCAAATTAAACCAAATTACAACCTTTATCCCACGACTTAAACATATAGAAATCTCTTATTGTATTTTGCAACAGAAAACGTTGTTATCACAAAAACAACCACAAATGGTTTAATCAATCATTTCATACTAATTTAATTCTATCTATTTATATGTGAGCAGCAAAGAAAAATTGTAAATTTTGCACAAAAATGCAAGAAATCATATATCTTTGCAACAGATTTACAATGTTACAATGCAAGATTCTTACATAAAGCAGTTACAGGCACAACGAATTTGGGATTTGAGTTTTGTCGCTCAGATGACGGGGAACATATCTTCGGCTAAGGCGTTGATGCAATCTTATACAAAAAGGCATATCGTTTCTTCCATTAGGCGTGGCATGTATGTGGCTAATGATTTGGCAACTGAACATCCAATAGCCAACAAATTTGAAATTGCCACTGCCATACGAGACAAATGTTTTGTCGCATATCACAGTGCATTGGAATATTATGGCTTTGCACATCAAATCATGTTTAACGTATATGTGGGCTCACCCAAGCGTTTCCGCAACTTCAGTTTTGATGGACTAAGCTATGTATGCTGTCAACAAGATATTTTGGAAGGCATTATCACTCCTACATACGATACCATGGTTCGCGTGACAGATTTGGAACGAACGATTGTTGACTGTACCGACCGCTTGGATTTTTCAGGAGGTTGTGAAGAACTGCTCAATTGCATCTCCGCAGTTTCTCGTGTTGATTTAGATAAAATCATCCATTATGCAGACTTGTATAACAAATTGGTTTTATATCGGAAATTGGGAATTATATGTGAGATATTTGCAGACAGTTGGAAATTGCAACCTAATCAATTGGATTATTTCCGCAATGCCAGTGGCAATTCCACATTGTCGTTTTCAGAACGTCAAGAATCAAACACCTTTTTGAACTCCTGGAAAATGTATGTTCCGGCAGATTTAATGAATTACTATAAAGAAGACTTGGCTTATGAAATCATATAATATCAAAGACTTGCAAGCATTAGCAGACAATTTAGGCTTTATTCGGGATAATCTGGAAAAGGTTATAAGGATCTCCGATATTCTTTCTTTTATTTATCGGTCAGACTTTATAAAAAGTCGATTGGCTTTGAAAGGTGGTACGGCAATAAACCTTACTGTCTTCGAATTGCCGAGACTATCCGTAGATGCTGACTTTGACTTTAATGCCCGAATTTCACGTGATGGAATGTTGGAATGTCGTAAGACCATAAATGCTGAATTACTCTCATTTATGCAAAGCGAGGGATATGCACTTAATCCAAACAGCAAAAATCCTCATTCCCTTGATTCGTGGACTTTCAACTATGTCAATGCAGGAGGCAACCGAGATAATATAAAACTTGAAATCAACTACTCCATGCGACAACATATCCTCCCATTAGAAACACGTTATCCAACTATTTCTTTTCTGGGAAAAACATCCATGCTCTCAGTAGCAAAAACCGAACTATTCGCAAGCAAGATAAAAGCTTTGATTGAAAGAACTGCCGCCCGTGATCTCTATGATGTGTTCAACTTACTTCATCATCCAATTTTTGAATCTATGGATGAAGAACTTTTGCGCAAATGTGTGTTGTTCTATATGGCTGTTGGCGGCAATCACACACCACAAGAAGATTGCAGTTTATCTGCTATTGACAATTTGCAGTTTAAGCAAATCCGGGCGCAATTAATACCCATGCTTCATCATTCAGAGTATTTCGACTTTCAGCAAGCAAAAACAGAGGTTAAAAACTTCCTTTCCCACCTACTCCTGTTTACTGAAAATGAAAAGCAGTTCATAAGAAACTTTAATAACAAAGAATATCACCCAGAACTGTTATTTGAAGACAACGATATCCTAAGCCGAATAAAAGACCACCCAATGGCTATTTGGAAAACAAGATAGAAACTGAACAAACTGATTTTTCTATACTATGATTATATTCATTATGAGATTGGAAAACATATTTATTGATATAAATCAATAAAATGCTACTGTTAACGCAAACAGTCGCATTTTTTTGCACAAGATATTGGAAAACCGTCGTATCTTTGCAGCGTCAAAAGGGATGAAAAAGTCCTGCGGACAATTTTCAAATTAAGAATTAAGAGT
>JAJPZD010000153.1 GCA_021204605.1 Prevotella sp. | reverse complement strand
TGATATGGAAGATATTGATATTCTCAAATACATAGAAAATATGGAAGCAGATACTTATGGACCGATGCCTGTTGAAGATGATTCAGAGTCTTTGAATCTTTTGACGGTTGATGATATTGAGGATATTGAGGATATCTTCGACACAGTATATGGGCCACCGCCAGTTGATGATGATTTGGACGAAGATGATATAAAAGAAAAACATTGATTTAAGTTTATGAATACTAACGGACAAAGCAAAAAAGATAATTCCAAAATTGAAAATCCTACGGCAGAAGTCTATGGACCGTTGCCACCAAAGAGAGAGCAGGACTTTGTAATCAAGAATACTTACAATAAACCTGAACCTGTTGTCTATGGTGGTCCGCCAGTTAAAGACGATGCCTATGATGAAATCACAGAAGATATAACACCTAGTGTATATGGACCACCACCTTTTAACAGGCATAGTGGACAGCCCTGTGTGTATGGTCCACCGCCCATTAAAAGTACATTAAGAACATGGCTTGTCATAATTCTGGTAGTAGTTGTTATCGTTGCCCTGCTTATACTATTATTATGATTAATGAATTAAGTAATGCCGATTTATTCCGACTGGAAATCGGAAGGAAGAAAAATGCTTTGCGTAAAAAAAGGCATACTCTTCAGCAATTGTTTTGGGAATGTACATTGCGCTGCAATTTGCATTGCCAACATTGTGGCAGCGACTGCAAAATTGACGAGTTGGCAAAGGATATGCCCTTGAATGATTTCCTGCCTGTGTTGGATGAAGTCGCAAAATTTGCATTGCCACGTAGGGTTTTGGTAATTACCACTGGTGGCGAGCCTCTCGTCAGGTCGGATATTGCCGAATGTGGACGTGAGATTACTCGACGAGGCTTTATGTGGGGAATGGTAAGCAACGGACTACTTCTAACAGAAGAAAAACTTGATCAACTTATAGGAGCTGGATTAAGAACAATAGCAATAAGTCTTGATGGCTTTGAGGATGCTCATAACTGGATGCGAGGCAATGAGCATAGTTTTGAGAAGGCAGTCAATGCTATCAAAGCATTGACAAGAAGATTTATCACATGGGACGTAATAACCTGCGTCAACCAGCGCAACTACGATAGTTTAAATGATTTCAAGGATTTTCTTATCAGTATTGGAGTAAGGCAATGGCGCATATTTACTGTATTTCCTGGCGGACGTGCCAAGAACAATGCAGACTTGCAGTTGTCGTCAGAACAGACACGACAACTGATGGACTTTATTGTAAAGACAAGAGAAGAAGGCAGGATAGCCTTGAGTTTCAGTTGTGAGGGCTTTCTTGGATATTACGAGCATAGAGTGCGGGATTATCAGTTTTTCTGTCAAGCAGGAATTAATGTAGCTTCCATTCTTTCCGATGGGTCAATTTCCGGATGTTTGAGCATACGAAGCGACTACAATCAAGGGAATATTTACAGGGACAGTTTTGCGGAAATATGGAACAGAAGATTTGAGAAATACCGTAATCGTGAGTGGATGAGAAATGGAGATTGTGCTGACTGTAAATTCTGGCATTACTGTGAGGGCAACGGTATGCACCTGCGTGATTCCAACGGAGAACTGTTGAGGTGCAATCTCTTGCATATTCAGGGAGAAAAGTAGAGAATTCCCCTACTCTTCTTTTTCCTCAATATTTTCTTCCTCGTGCAAATGAGGTAAGGAGATATGGTATTTGACGGCGGCGAGGCGGATTATTACTATGGTGAAGAAACTGATTATTACGGTGATTTCGTTGTTTATATTCAACAGGAAACAGACATTGTAAACCACCCCGCCAATGATGCACGCCATGGCATAGATTTCCTTGCGGAAGATAAGCGGAATCTCATTGATAAGAACATCACGCATAACGCCACCAGCCGCACCAGTAATGCACCCCATTATTATGGCGACCCAAAAAGGGAAGCCGGCAAAAATTGTTTTTTGAAGGCCAGCGATAGTGAAGAACGCCAATCCCAACGTGTCGAAAAGGAACCAGGTAATAGAGAACTTATCAAGGGCTTTATGGAAAATAATTGCCATTAAGAGAGCAGCAAAGGTAAAGATTAGGTAAATGGAGTTGGTCATCCAGAATGGTGTAACACCAATCATCACATCCCTTATCGTACCGCCTCCAATTGCTGTTGCCAATCCCACGACATACCCGCCGAACCAGTCGAACTTTTTGTAAGCCGCCCATTTAATACCGGATATGGCAAAGGCGAAAGTTCCGAGGAACTCCAAAATCATCTGCAACGTGTTCATCTGTTCACCACATTAACAGGTTTTCCTTCAATAAAAGCCCCCACATTTGAAGTAGCGATGTCAATAAGTCGGATTCTTGCCTGTTTTGTAGCCCATGCAATATGAGGAGTAATGTATGCATTAGGCGCGGAAAACAGAGGATTATCTTTTTCAGGAGGTTCCTGACACATTACATCCGCACCGTAAGCCCCAAGATAACCAGTCTTAAGAGCCTCTGCAACATCATTCTCGTTTACCAAAGGGCCTCTGCCCGTGTTGATGAGAATAGCGCCACAACGCATTTTCTTGATTGACGCCATGTTTATCATTTCACGTGTCGTTTCCGTGAGAGGACAATGCAAGGTGAGGATGTCGCTGACCCCAAGAAGACCGTCGAGAGAGGTTTTCTGAATACCGTCAGGGAGCGAAGAAGAATTTTTACTTGTAAAAGCAAAAACATCCATTCCGAAATCGTGAGCCACACGCGCCACCTTCATACCGATGCTACCGAGTCCGACGATACCGAGCGTCATACCATTCAGCTCATTCAATGGAGTATCACAATAACTGAAATCAGCACAATCGCTCCATTTTCCATTGCGGTTGGCCTCCGCATAATGCGCCACATGATTTGTGATGTTCAGGATAAGAGCGAACACCA
>JAJPZD010000109.1 GCA_021204605.1 Prevotella sp. | reverse complement strand
TAACAGACGGTTTTGTCTATGTTGACAAGACAGCCAGGATGTATGACCTTATATCAAGAGGACGATATTATTTCCTCTCCCGCCCGCGCCGTTTCGGGAAATCGTTATTAGTTTCCACGATGAGGGCTTATTTCGAGGGGAAGAAAGAACTTTTCAAAGGTTTAGCTTTGGAACAGTTGGAGCAGGAGTGGAAACAATATCCGGTATTATATTTAGATCTGAATACGGGAAAATACGATACGTTGGATAATTTGGAAAGGAATTTGAACAGCAAATTAATCATTTGGGAAAAAGATTATGGCTCATCAGAAGAAGGCGCAACGTTTGAGATACGTTTTTATAATCTTGTCCAGCGTGCTTACGAGAAGACAGGTCAGAAAGTGGTGATATTAGTAGATGAATATGACAAACCCATACTAGCAGCAATTGATAACGAGGAACTGCAGGAAAAATTCCGTCAGACATTAAAATCAATATATTCAGTATTAAAGACGCAAGACCAGTATATCCGTTTCGCTTTCCTAACAGGAGTGTCGAAATTCAGCCACATGAGCGTGTTCAGTGATCTCAACAACTTAAAAGATATCACATTAGATGAAAGGTATGCAGACATCTGTGGCATATCCGAGAAAGAGTTGCACAATTATTTCGATGATTCGATAAAAGAACTTGCTGTTAAAAGGAATATGACTTCCGAAGATGCGTATGCAAAACTGAAGGAGACATACGATGGCTATCATTTCGCTTCCAATTCCGACGGTATGTACAATCCTTTCAGTCTGTTGAATGCCTTGGAGACAGGGATGATCGAAGATTACTGGTTTCAAAGTGGCACACCATCGTTTCTTGTCAAGATGTTGCAAAACAACGACTACAACCTGAATGACTTGCAGGGTGAGACGATTACGGCGAATACGCTTGGACAGATGGAATCGTTAAAAGATTCTCCTGTTCCAATGCTATATCAGAGTGGTTATCTGACGATAAAGGATTATGACGAGGAATTTAAAGAATATATACTGGGTTTTCCTAACGGTGAAGTTGAGAGAGGCTTTTTTAATTACCTTTTGCCATTTTATGTGAACAATGACAATAAAAAGGATAATTCATTTATCAAGGAATTCTTAAAGGATGTGCGGAGCGGCAATCCAGAGGGCTTCTTGTCAAGAATGAAGACTATTATGGATGGCAATGATTACGAAATAACAGGGAAGTTGGAGAAGTATTTCCAGAATGTGATGTGCCTAATATTCAAGTTGATGGGTTTCCACGTGGATGTGGAACGTAGAACTTCTTTTGGACGCATTGATGTGGTGGTATATACAAAAGATTATATTTATGTAATGGAACTGAAAGTTGACACCCCTGCCGAAAAAGCTCTTGCTCAAATAGACACCAAAGAATATCTGTTGCCTTTTGCCGCTGATAACCGCAAGCTATACAAAATCGGTGTCAGTTTTTCGTCAAAGAAACGCAGTATCAGCGAATGGAAGTGTGTGGAAGTTTCATAGAAAATTGAAATAGTGTTACTATTCCCAGTGAAGTAACTTATGGTGACATTAAATATTTTGTTACGTCAATTGGGAAATATGCGTTTTCTGAATGCGCGGGACTGATATCTGTCAACATTCCAGACGGAGTTACGTCAATTGGTGATTATGCATTTAGTGGTTGCACAGTGCTAAGAACAATCACTATCCCTAATGGTGTTATGTCAATTGGTAATTCTACATTTTATAATTGTACAGGGCTGATAACGGTGTCAATAGGTTATGGAGTAACATCTTTAGAATATAATATATTTTATGGTTGCACGAGTTTAATATCAATCAACATCCCAGAGAGTGTCACGTCAATAGAAAGTGATGCATTTAGGGATTGTAAAGGACTGATATCGATTAACATCCCAGAAAGTGTTACATTAATTGATTATGGTGCATTTCAAAATTGTATAAGTCTGACATCAATCACCATCCCAAAAAGTGTCACGTCAATTGGTGGATGTGCGTTTTATGGTTGTACAAGCCTGATATCAATCAACATCCCTGATAAAGTAACGTCAATTGGAGATGGTGCATTTTGGGATTGTTCAGGTTTGACTACTGCTACAATAGGCAGCAACGTTGATGTTATTGGAGAAAATGCTTTTTATGATTGTACGAATTTAGCTGTAATAAATTCAAAAAATACAATACCTCCTTTAATATATTCTTCTACATTTAATGATGTTGACAAGAACACATGTATTCTTAATGTTCCAATAAACAGCACAATTTTATATGCCAATGTTGACTATTGGAAAGAATTCTACAATATCAATGAAGTGGATTTCTCGTCAGGTATTGGAAACGTAATATTTGACGGAGAAGTGCAAGAGCTCGAACGTTATACTTTGGACTGTACAAGGATTGACACGCCACAGCGTGGCATCAACATCGTCAAGTATAATGATGGTACTACTAAGAAAGTTTTAGTGAAATGATGTTATAAACCTATATAATATCATATTCAATAAACTATAATATAACAATTTCGATTTGCCAATGAGCATTGCCAAGTTTACTTGAGCAATGCCATTGTGCATAATCCAAATATAATCAAACAAACTAATTATAAAATATTATGTCAGACCTAACAGCATTAAAAACTGAAAATCAAATATTTGAAGTAATTGCCAATAACAGTCCTGATTGGTGGAAAGATTTCAAAGCTAACAACTCTCTATATATTGAAATCCGTAAATATAACACTATAAATGTTTATTATCAAGGTGGTAGTGTTGCAAAATAAGTTATAGTACAAAGCATAACGAATTTAAATTTCTTACACATTACAAATATCTTGGATTAGACAAACCTGCTACAACAGATTATGTGGAATGTTGTGGAAATTACATAGTGAATGATTTAGATAGTATTTGTG
>JAJPZD010000062.1 GCA_021204605.1 Prevotella sp. | reverse complement strand
ACGCATTATATTTAGTTAGAAATATGAAAAATTCACGCGGTTCAGTTGTGCAAAGTTAATTAAAAATATTTAATTTAAAAAAACCCCCCCCCCCTTAAAATTTCTTAATATATAGTTAATGTTCCCTTTTCAGTAATCCGTGCTCTATACATAAGTAAATTTCCAATTTTTCATTTGAAACCATCATTATCATCCACATTGAATTTTAAATTTCCATTTGCGAAGCATTGTTTTTATTTTTATTTTGCGCCATCAGCGCATTTTTCTTCACTTTTTATTATTTTTGCATTAGATTTCTCAACAAAGAGATAACTATAGAGCACTATATAAAGGTTGATATGGAAAATACAAATTGGATAGAACAAATTCTTTGTGGTGAGACAAGTCGCTTGCAGTTTAAGCGGGAGCGTGGAAACGGCAATGCGCTGGCTGCCGAGTTCGTGGCCTTTGCCAATAGCAAGGGCGGCACGGTGCTCTTTGGTGTAGAAGACAAAAAAGGCACAATTGCAGGGTTAAGATATGAGGATGTGCAGGAATTGTCGCAATTTGTAGCCAATATAGCCAATGAGATGGTTCATCCTACAGTTTATATCCAAACAGAAACATTAAAACTTGAGGGTAGGATAGTGCTTGCGGTTCATATAGAAGAAGGTACGGATAAGCCTTATAAAGATGCAGGTGGAAATATTTGGGTGAAACAAGGTGCTGACAAACGTCGCGTTACCGAGAACAGCGAGATCCTTCGCTTGTTTAGTGCGGGAAAAGCATATAACCCAGATGAATCAGCAGTTGCCGGTACCTCGCTGTCTGACCTTGATGACAAGAAGATAAACAATTATTTGAACCATGTTTATGGTAAAGAACGTGGTGATTTCGGACTTCCATTTGACAGTCTGATGAAAAACTTGCGTGTGATTACGCCTACCGGGGAATTGACTTTGGCAGGACTGCTCTATTTTGGGAAAAATCCGCAACAATACAGGCCTGTTTATTGCATAAAGGCTGTGGCTTTTTCTGGCAATAGCATTGCCGGCACTTCTTATCGCGATAGTCGTGACTTGTTGGGCACCATTCCTGAATTGTTCGATGATGCTATGCATTTCCTCGATGTGAACCTGCACCATGTGCAGCACGGGCAATCGTTCAACAGTCTTGGTGTGTTGGAGGTATCAAGGATTGCTTTGGAGGAAATTGTACAGAACGCCTTATGTCACCGTGAATACATAAAGCAAGCCCCGATACGCTTACTTATCTTTGACGACCGTATCGAGATTGTCAGCCCGGGTGCTCTTCCCGATAGTCTTACCATTGAAGATATTAAGCTCGGCAACACCGCACAACGAAACCCCCTGATTTGTACTTTCTGTTCCCGTACCATGCCTTACCGTGGTCTGGGTTCAGGCATTATACGTGCATTGGGCCAGGGCGAGGATATCGAGTTTGTCAATGAAGAACAGGGAAACCAGTTCAAGGTTATAATTAAGCGGAAACAAACAAATGATATGGCAAGCGATAAACCTGATGTGGCAAGCGATAAATCCGATGTAGCAAGCGATAAATCTTATATGGGGACACAACTTGTTGAGTCGGCTATCGATAAATCCAAATTCTTAGGCTTAGTAAGCGACAAATTATTGTTAAGCCCTTTTCACCCTAACAACAAGACAATGGGAAAGGAAGCCATACAAAATATGGTGAATACCCTTATTTTTTTAAGCAATCACCCTCTTTCAAAAAGTGAAAGTGTGGCACAATATTTAGGATTATCCCAAGCAGCAACAAGGGTTTATCTTCATAAACTCACCCAACTTGGCATCATAAAACCAAACGGCTCCAACAAAAACCGTACTTATTCCATGCTCCCAAATCTTTAGAATTCATTTTTCTTTTCAGTCTAATGCATGACATCCCGTAAGGGGTGCTGGGTTGCTCACGCTCAACATAGCTCGAACAAGTCAGGCTCTGTATTCGCTTAATCGCAACTTTAAGAGTTATCAAGCATAGAGTGTAGCATTGTGGAGATATAGACATCTTTACTTTCTTTTTGGAAATACACATGATGCTCACTGAAGATACCAAGAATTTCATTATCCGTTAGAGGCTTGTTTTTAAACTCTGTCCAATGTCTCACATCCCGTAATGGCGTGTTGGAAATGATATAACTGTTGAGGAAAATATCCTCGTCATCAAGAGATCTCTCAATATCCTTTATTGTCTTGTAAAGCACTATCTTGCTGTCAGAGAATTGCTTCAAATGCGTAATGCCTTTCGGATCAACGAAAGACACATACTGTTTCTTGCCGACAATAAGCCACAAAATAAAATCAGGGTAAAAGCCGGAAGCGTCAAAAAAGCCGATACCCTGCTTGCTCTTGTTTCTCAACAAATAGAGTTCCTTGTCCTTCATAAACTCTTTACCCTCGTCAGACTCTACAAAATGCTTAATATCCTGCAGAAATTCCATTTCCCCCTCGTTCAACGGAACAGGACAGATCTTAACCAAACTTTCGGTATTCTCTATAAACGTCGTATCTCTGCGGTTGATATACATTAGCGGCTGATACAGATGACCTAAGATATAAAGAGCGTCAAAATTATTCCCTGTGCCAATCTGCATGGACGCATGGAACTTGTTTTCGTTAAGTTCATCCCTGAGCCGCAGAAGATTGTCACGGAAAGCCGACAAGTTCTTATGAATAAGAATTTGATATTCCTTCTCAAAATTCGGATTTGAGTAGTCAACATAGTCAATTTCCACGTGCTCACACATCCATTTGCTCCTTGCGTTGTTATACACCTTTTCAGTATATACTTTCAGCAGTATTGTTACGATGTTCTGCCAGAGGTCAACACATTTTTTATAATCAGTGAACTCCATGGCATGGGCGGGAATGGCAAGCTCATACCACGAGCATGAATTAC